>JAPOIA010000270.1:272-3862 GCA_029979185.1 Alphaproteobacteria bacterium
TGAGGGCGGCATCTCCCTCAAGGAGAATATAGAGGTTGGCGCCAGCTGCAATCCTGTCCGGAAGCCCCGCCGCAATGCCTTTCGCGAATTGCGTAATACGGGCATGGTCCGGCTCGCCGCGCCAGCGGAAGGCAAGCGCTACCTCATGTTGCGGGTCGTCATCGTCAAACTGTTTTCGATGATCGTCTATCGCCCGCGCAAGCGCATCGGCATCAATGGCGCCGGAAAAATCATAGGGCGGTTGCAGCACCTGCAGGTTCTTGCGTGGCAACAGTTTCGCGTAGTCCGTTATGCAAGACGTTGCACCGCTCATCTGCACCGAATATTGTGATGCGCCCAGCGCTGTCGCCCGGATGCATTCCCCTGCCGGCAGCAATATCGCAGGAAGGCCGCCGGCCTCGATACGTGACGCGATAGCCTGCCCGAGCAGCAATCCCAGATCGCCAAAATCGCGTTTCTCGCGGCCATAGACATATTCTGCAACGCCGCCGGAAAACATGATGCCGTCCAGTTTGCCAAGGCCAACGGGCGGCTCGGTTATGAAATGACCCTTGGATTCCTTTCCGCCACACAAGGCTGAAAGAACCATATCGGCCATCGCCGTGGCCACCGCATGCATATCCTCGCGCCGGGCGACAGAGCCAACCTCCCAGTCTATACCCAGCTCTGCGGCGAATGCCTGCAGCTCTGGCTCTATGCGTATGATTACATCTTTCGCATTCAACACGATCTGCCGCCCGCCGCCATGCAGCGCCGCAGTCGCAATAACGCGCCCGCTGTCGGCCACGGCCAGCTTCGTTGTTGCTCCGCCGATATCGACATTGAGAATGCGCGAAAACTCTGCAGCCGACCGCTCGACAGCGCCCGATCCATAGGCCGCCAGCATCGCTTCCATGTGATCGCCCGCAGCGGCAGTGACGATATCTCCGCTTGCGACCGACAGCGCCTCGATAATCGCCGCTGCATTGTCGCGCCGCGCTGCAGCGCCGGTCATGATGACGACGCCCGTATCGATATCGTCCGGCGATAGTCCTGCCGCCGCATAGGCCCGGTCAAGAGAACCGCGTAGTCTTTCAATGTCGATCCGGTTGTCGCGGTCGAATGGCGTCAGCACGACAGGCGAAATGTATAGCGTATAGCGAGACTTCGCCCGCCGCCGCATCGCAACCGGTTCGCCCGGCCCGCGCATCAGCAGTTTTGAGAACACGATCTGCGTACCCGAGGAACCGATATCGATACCGATGGACATCAGCGGCACATGTTCCAGCTCTTTGGAATCAGACTCCAGCAATTCGAAGTCGCTGTCGTGATCATGGTCGGCATCTTCCCACGGCGCATGCACATGTCCGGACATCTGGCCAAACATGTGATCGGTAGCCGTGTGGGCAGACGGGCGCTTCTTGTCGTCGTTGTCGGACATGCCACGAATATACTTGCCCGAACGCACATGACAATGCGACCGCCGGTTCTCCCGGCACAGGCGAATCCGGCAAATCAGACCGGCGGCGCCCCCTCAAGGCGTATGGTGTCATCGAAAACCATGACCGAGCGATCCTGCTCGCTCCATGCCGGCCAGCGCGGCAACCCATCGGTCAGCGGCACTCCCGTTCGCGCAAAGGCAATCCACGCATCCTGCATCGCCCGCGCCAGGGTCCGGAACGATTGCGGATCGCAGCCGGCGACCATTGCGGCATCAGGCCAGCAGTCCAGATTATCGAACACAAACGGAATTTCGATGCAATGGCATGCGCCATAGAGCGCATCCGGCGTTGGCCGCCAGTCGAACCGATACGCATAGACTTGCCCGCCGCTACTCCTGTGCGCTTCGGCGTAATCCAGCACGGTCCTTTCGAAAATCCTCCAGGTAAGTATGGCCGACAACAACTGCCACGGTTTGCTTGCCGCCTCTTTCCTGCCGGTAGGTAGCCCCGATCCGTCTTCCTTGAAAGCGTTGCGGGCAATTTCCAGCACCGGCGCGAAATCCGTTTCGGCACGCAAGGCCTCGTCCTGCGCCATCCAGGCGTGACCTTCATCGAGCGTGGAGCCGATCAGGACCGGGATATTTTTCACCGCGCCGCTGGCAAGAACATTACCCGGTGGCAGGTCGAGCGGAGCGATGCCGCGCACCATTTGGAAGGCAATGCTACGCGCATCCTTGGTGGCGATTTCCATCTGAAGTTGCCGTTGCAGCGCAACCATCCGCTCTGCTGACAGCGCGCGCAGGTCGCCGATATCTCCAAGCTCCACGCCTGCCAGTTCATGGTATCGCGCGGAATAGGCTGTTGCCTTCTCCACGTCCAGCATTACCGAAGGCGCGCTTTGCAAAATCGCCCGATGAAACATCCCCCGCGCCTGCGGAATCGAAAGCAGGGCAAAGGTGGAACCGCCACCAGCCGATTGTCCTGCCAGCGTCACGTTGCCGGGATCGCCGCCAAACGCAGCGATATTCTCCTGCACCCATTGCAGCGCCGCCAACTGGTCGAGCAGCCCGCGATTAGCCGGCGCAGCGCCCTGCGCTTCCGCATCGGGAAGATAAAGATAGCCGAGCGCGCCAAGGCGGTAATTGACGCTGACGACAACCATGTCGCCGGCGGCTGCCAGATTGCCGCCGTCATAGAAGGCCTGATTGCCGCCGCCGCTCTGGTAGGCGCCGCCATGCAACCAAACGAAAACCGGTCGCCGGCCGGCATCCACGGCAGGCGTCCAGATGGAAACTGTCAGGCAATCCTCGTCCTGCGCGAATTCGGACTTTCCCATCACCGCATCGAGGCGCGAGGGTCCCTGCGGTGCGCTCGGCCCCCGCCTCGACGAATCGCGAACGCCTGACCACAGGTCCACAGGCTGCGGCGCGGCAAAGCGCAACGCGCCGAGTGGCGGCGCGGCATAGGGAACAGCATGAAACGCCAAAACATTTGCCCGCTGTTCGCCACGCAGCATGCCAGCCGCCACCTGCACCTGGGGTGCCTTACTCGCGTCTTCGGTCAAAGTCTCAACTCCTGATCAAGCGCCGGCAGGTCCGGCTATTCTTCCGACCCGCTACACTTTACCGCCACAGCCGTTCCGAAGCGATCTTCGCGCCTTCCGCCATGGCGGACAGCTTCGCCCACTGGATAGATGGATGGACGCGCCGCACCAGTGGGCCTTGCGCAAAACCGCAATCGGTACCAGCCATGACATTCTCCCGGCCAACGAGACCGGCATATTTCTCCAGCCGCTCCGCCACCAGTTCGGGATGCTCGACGATATTCGTGGCATGGCTGATGACACCGGGAATGAGCGTCTTCCCATCCGGCAGTTTCACATTTTCCCACACGCGCCACTCGTGCTCGTGGCGCGGATTGGCCGCCTCGATGCAATAAGCCCCGGCCTTCACCTGCAGGACCAGGTCGACAATGTCCTTTAGCGCAACGTCGCCGATATGTGGCGAGTTGAAGCTGCCCCAGCATATGTGATATCGGATGCGCTCTTCCGGCAGCCCTTTCAGCGCATGGTTGAGCGCCTCGATACGCACCTGCGCCCATTTGCGATAGTCGGCAAGGCTCGCAGGCGGTACCATCCGATCGTACATGAACGGCAGATGCGCATCGTCC
>JAPOIA010000271.1 GCA_029979185.1 Alphaproteobacteria bacterium
GATGACCGTTCCCTTCTCCCCGCGCCGGACATGGCCTCCTGCCTGCTCAGCCTGCCGATAAGTCAGCCAGCGCTGCGATGCGTAACCCTGTTCGATCCCGGAGGCCCAAAGGATCAGAATATTGATGCCGGAATAGACCCGGCCCGATACCCCATTGTGCGGCATCGTGCAGGGACACCGCGTGGCATCCCACGGCTGTACCCACGGCAACCTGCCTTCCTCCAGTTCCGCGATGATCTTGGCGGTCACCTCGCCATAAAGGCTCTGACGCTCCGACGTGCTCATGGTCCTTCACTCCTTTCCTCAACCGCCATTGACCGGCGCCAGGGTGGCGGGGGGCGGCAGGAGCGGACCAAGAGCCCCGCCGGCCAAAGGCGGGGCGCACCCGAAGGGCTGAAACGGAGTGGAAGACCCGGCAGCGCAGCGGACGGGTTGCGCGCCGCCGAGGCGGGGCTACGGGGCAGCGACGCCCCCCGCCACCTTGGAGCCGAAGGCCAACGCCGCCGCGCCAAACGCGCGGCGACCGCCAAAGGGATGCGAACAGCATCCCAATCGGACCGCTCAAAGCGGGCCGGAACGCGTCACGTGATCGTCACGGCCATGCCGACGAGACGCCGCAGGCGGCTCGGCCGGAGCGCCAGCGCAGGTAGAGCGCGATCAGGCCGAGACGGCCTGAGACGCCCGTTCGAACTCGCGTAAAAATTTATTTTTCGCAGGCTGGGATAGATTGGCACGTCTGCGGACAGATACGGAAAGAATCGGCGGTTTGGCACTGTTTTCAGCACTCTTGACGCCTGCCGATAGCATCTCAAATCTCATTCCAGGGGAGCAAGACGACCGACCATAACACAGGAAATTGCAAGATGACTGACCAGCCTCCCGACCGCATTCTTCGCCTCAACGCCGTGCTCGACCGCACTGGCCTGTCGCGGGCCACGCTCTACCGGAAGATTCAGGACGGCACCTTTCCCAAGCAGGTACGCATCGCCACGCGCTGCGCCGGATGGCGGGAGTCGGCTATCAAGGAATGGATGTACAATCCCATGTATTACAGGGTCGGCGACGAAGCCTCTGATCGCCCGATCCAGAGAGCGGGTGAGGCGAATAGATCGGCCTAGGGACGAGGACGAGCGACGGCAATCATCGCCGAAACGGCGTGCCAGCCGCTGGATGACGGCGACCTCAGTTCAGTTTAGGAAAGTGCATATTCGCGGGCTTATGACGCACAAATCTGGATATTTGCAAACTTTCACTGGTATTTGGTTTAAAAAAATGCCAGTGTATGCGTCATGAAGGCGGAAAGAGCATCACTTCTAAACCGGCTAGTCCGGGAGCTGCCGGAAGATTTCGTGGTGGACACGAAATGGCTGAAGGCTGCCGGATTGTCCGCGTCGTCGATACGCGACTATGCCGCGCGCGGCTGGCTCGAACATGTCGCGCCTCGCCTCTATCGCCGGCCCGGGCAGGCGGAGCCCGGGGCGATACGCTGGGAACATGCAGTTCTTTCGCTCCAGGTGCTGCTCGATGAGCCGGTCCATGTCGGAGGCATGACCGCTCTCGAACTGGCAGGATACTGGCAATACGCGCCCATGGGCCGCCGGACGATATGGCTCTACAGCGATGCAAACGCCGTAAGGTCCTATCTGGCACGGCTCGACCTTGACGCGGATATGGCCGTCAGGTCGCGAAAGCTGTTCGACCAGACAGAGATAGGCCTTGAGACGCGGGCGTTTGATCTCGTCACGTCTACCTTGTCGCCCGTGGATGTGAGCGGCTCACCAACCGTGAAGCACAAGCAGCACCTGCGCGTATCGAGCCTCGAACGCGCCATCCTTGAAGTTCTCGACGAGGTCCCGGACGACATAAGCTTTGCGCATGGCGCGGAGCTGTTTGACGGCCTCACCACGCTGAGACCCAAACTCGCAAGGTCGCTTCTCACGTCGTGTCGAAGCGTGAAGGCCAAGCGCCTCTTTCTCTATCTGGCTAAACAGCACAATTACGCATGGGCGCGCGACATGCGTCCGACCGACTACGATCTCGGCAAGGGCAAGCGTCAGATCGTTCCCGGCGGCGAGTTCGATCCGACCTTTCAGATCACCGTTCCCAGACGAGATACTGCCGCGCGCCGAGGAAGCGCCTCGCATGTCGGCTGAACGCTACGCTGCGCAGGTTGCGCTTCTTGTCCGCTGTCTTCCTGAAATCGCCGTCGAGGAAGCCTTCGCGCTCAAGGGCGGCACGGCAATCAACCTCTTCATTCATGACCTGCCGCGTTTCTCAGTGGACATCGATCTGGTCTATCTGCCGGTAGCGGAGCGCACCGCGTCACTCGACGCGATCCAAACGGGCTTCGCCCGCATCGCCGATCGCCTCCGGCGGCGCATCGGCGCCGGGGTGCAGGAGAACCAGTCCGCCGAAGGCACGCGGATGGTGGTGCGGGCGGGCGCAGCGCAGATCAAGGTCGAACTCAGCCCGGTGCTTCGCGGCACCGTATTCGAGCCGGAAGTCAGGGCAGTCAGCCCGGCAGTCGAAGAGAGGTTTGGTTACGCGGAAATGCAGGTGGTCTCGCTGCCCGACCTCTACGGCGGCAAGATCACCGCCGCACTCGACCGCCAGCATCCCCGCGACCTGTTCGATGTCCGGTATCTCTACGACAACGGCGGCATAACCCAGGACATTTTCACGACCTTCCTGGTCTATCTCATCAGCCACCCCCGTCCGGCCTATGAACTGCTTCAGCCCGGCCTGAAGGACCTGACGAACGAATATCAGGGCGACTTCGAGGAGATGACGGTGGACGCCGTGCCTCTCGAATCTCTTCTGGAAACGCGGGAAACGCTCATCGACGAGATTGCCCGGCGGGCCAGACTACCGGCAAGCCGATCCTTCCTCCAATCGTTCTTTGCCTGCGAGCCGGATTGGTCCTTGCTCGATCTGGCGGCGGACATCAGCGCGCTACCAGCGGTGCAATGGAAGCTGCGCAACCTGGAAAGGCTCCGCGCAGAGCAACCCGCCAAGTTCGAAAGGGAGCTGGCTCGCCTCGATGAGGCGCTGCGTTAGCGTCACTCTGCAGCGACGGACCCGCGCAGCGTAGCAGGAACGCTGCTGCGCAGTTCGTCGAGATAGTCGCTCCACCACTGGTGCATCGCCACGCGTTCCTGCCAGTAGCGCCCACGATTGTAGATGCCGCGAACCGCGTCCTTGTCCGAATGGGCAAGCGAACGCTCGATGGCATCGGGGCTCCACTTTCCGCTTTCATTGAGCAGCGTCGACGCCGTCGTGCGAAGGCCGTGAGCGGTGATTTCACCGGCTGTATAGCCCATGCGGCGGAATGCCTGGTTCATGGTGTTTTCGCTCAAAGGCCGCTTCCACGTGTGATTGGCCGGGAACACATACCCATTGGGGCCTGTGAGTGCGTGCAGTTCGAACAGCATGGCGAGAACCTGCCGTGACAACGGCACGACATGCGGACGCCGCATTTTCATCCGGTCGGCCGGCACCTTCCAGACCGCGTTTTCGAGGTCGAATTCCGACCAAGTCGCTTTGCGAAGCTCGCCGGGCCGGGCCATCATATGCGGCGCGATCTGCATCGCGATGCGCGTAATGCCGGTACCGACGTAAGCATCGATCGCGCGAAGCAGCTCGCCGACTTCCTCGGGTTCGAGGAGCGCGCCGTGATGTTTTGGCTTGGGCGTGATCAGTGCGCCACGCAGTACTGCGGTCGGATCGGATTCGGCACGGCCGGTTGCGACACCGTAACGGAACACGCGACTGGCGAACGACCGGCAGCGCCGCGCCGTCTCATATTTACCCCGTGCCTCGATCCTCTTGAGCGCTGCGAACACGTCCATTGG
>JAPOIA010000272.1 GCA_029979185.1 Alphaproteobacteria bacterium
GCCTTTGTCCGGCGTGTGCTGATGCTGGGCAGCCTTGTCGCGGTGATACTGGTTGGCGCCTATTTCTACCTGACGGGCGGCCGCTATGTCGTTGCCGATAATGCCTATGTGCGGGCTGCAAAACTTATGGTCTCGACAGATGTGTCGGGCATCGTATCCAGTGTGGATGTGCGGCAAGGTCAGGAGGTTGAGAAGGGCAAGGTGCTGTTTCGTCTCGATGCAAAGCAGTTCCGCATAGCCCTCGAAGCGGCGCGAGCGCAACGCGACCGGGCGCGTCTGGAGGTGGAAGCCCAGCAGCGCAACTACAAGCGCCTACAGAGCGACATTGGCGCGCAGGAGGCGAATGTTGCGCGGGCGCAGGTGACGTTCGATCGCGCCGATGTGTTGCTGAAAAGGCGGACTGGTTCACAGGCGGCCTATGATCTGGCGAAATATTCCCTCGATGCGGAAAAGGAAAAGCTGCAGTCGCTGAAATATCAGGCCAGTGTTGCCCTGACGCGGCTGGGCGGCAAGGCCGATGCGCCGGTTGAGGACAATCCGCTTTGGAAGGAAGCCAATGCGAAAGTGGCCGAGGCCGAACGGCAGCTGCAACGCACGATCATAACTGCCCCATTTGCAGGAACCGTTACGGCGGTAGAAACGTTGCAGCCGGGCACTTTCCTCGTGGCCCAGACGGCGGCACTGACCAATACAGGGGCTGTGGGCCTTGTCTCGACTGAAAACATCTGGGTGGAAGCCAATATCAAGGAAACGGACCTGACTCATGTACGGGCCGGAAATCCCGTCGACATATCGATTGACGCCTATCCCGGGCGACACTGGAAGGCGAAAGTATCGACCATCTTTCCGGCTACGGGATCGGAATTTTCCATCCTGCCGGCGCAGAACGCCAGCGGTAACTGGGTCAAGGTGGTGCAGCGCATTCCCGTTCGCATAGCCATCGAACGCAAGGCCTCCGATCCGCCGTTGCGGGCGGGCATGAGCGCCGTCGTACAAATCGACACTGGCCATCGCCGGACCATGCGCGACTTGTGGCGCCTGTTGCATTTGAAATCCGATCCCTTGCCGGATGTTTCGCGCAAGGTGGACGAGTATCTTTCCGAACGCGGGAAGTGAGGCTGCGCGCATGAGCGGTTTCGCGTGATGGAAGACGACAGGCCTGTTCCCCACAGAACACTGATCATTTGGTGCGTTATCTGCGCCACGGTGATGCAGACGCTGGATTCGACGATCGCCAATGTGGCGTTGCCCTACATGCAGGGGACCTTCTCCTCGACGCTCGATCAGGTCACCTGGGTGCTGACCTCCTACATCGTGGCGACCGCTGTATTTACGGGACCGGTCGGCTGGCTCTCTGCGCGCTACGGGCGCAAGAATTTTTTCATTCTTTGTCTTTCCGGTTTTACGATCTCTTCCGTGTTGTGCGGCTTTGCCACATCGCTGTCGGAGATGGTATTCTATCGTGTGTTGCAGGGTGCGACGGGCGCTGCAATCGTTCCCCTGTCGCAGTCCATCATGATGGATCTATACCCGCCGCAGCAGCGCGGATCGGCCATGGCGATGTGGGGCATGGGCGTCATGGTCGGACCGATCATCGGCCCCACGCTGGGTGGCTATCTGATCGATGCCTACGATTGGCGTTATGTCTTTTTCATAAACTTGCCGTTCGGCATTGCCGCCATAGCAGGACTGGTGCTGTTTCTGCATGACAAGCCGGCCAACAAGTCGATGCAGTTCGACTGGACAGGCTTTGCGACGCTGGCTATCGGGCTTGGCGCACTGCAACTGATGCTTGATCGGGGAAGTGACAAAGACTGGTTTGAGTCCGGCGAGATCATAACGGCCGCCGTGATTGCGGCCACAGGTTTCTATCTGTTCATCATCCACATGTGGCTGTCACCGAAAGCCTTCATTCCCGTCGCCCTGTTCCGTGACCGCAACTTCGTGGTCGGTATCTTCACGATGTTTCTGGTTGGTGCAGTGCTGGTTGCGAGCGTCGCGCTGCTGGCGCCCTACTTGCAGGTGCTCGCCGGTTATTCGGTGTGGGAAACGGGATTGCTGCTGGCGCCGCGCAGCATTGGCGTTATGGCCTCAATGATGCTGGCAGGGCGTATGACCGATAAGCTTGATCCGCGCCGTCTGATATCGGCAGGCGTCGCATTGCTGGCGTTTTCATTCTGGGAGATGTCGCAGTGGACGCCCAATATCGACAGTTTTACGCTCGTCTGGGTCACGATGGTGCAAGGGGCAGGTCTGGGCTTCATATTTGTGCCAATGCAGGTTCTGGCCTTTACAACACTGTCGCCGGCGTTGCGGACGGATGGCAGCGCTTTCCTGAGCCTGATCCGCAATGTGGGCAGCGCCCTTGGCGTTTCGTTAATTGCGACCATGCTGGCGCGCAATGCCTATATCGCCCATGCGCAAATCGCCGAATCAGTTACACCCTTCAACCGCATGCTGCAGAGCCACGGGGCCTATCTTCTCTGGAATCCCGTCACGTCGCGCGGCCGGGCAGCTCTGGATGGCGAAATTTCCCGGCAGGCATTGTCCATCTCCTACTCCAACGATTTTGTGCTGATGCTCTGGATTGTGATACCCGTTCTGTTTCTTCCCTTCCTCATGCGCAAACCGGTGCGTCGTGCCTGAATTGTGCGCGAGCGCCAGATGCATGAAATCCTGGTTGACGTATCTTGAATAACAGGCACAACATACCTTTCTGAGCGTAAGCTCTTCAGGCGGGAGGCAGCCGTCCAACTACTGGTACGAGACCTACGTTCGTTGCCGCTCCGATTGCATAGGCGATCGGTCTGCGCTTGCGGGCACAAGTGTCGGTTACCGGGCACGCAAGGAGGGAACCATGAGGCTATCATTACTGGCATTGCTGACGACAACCGGGCTGGCAACCATAGGCGCTGCACAGGCGCAGGTTATTGGCATCGTAACGACGCCGGCCGGCTCATTCACCAATTCGATCGGCGCGGCCGTCGCAAAGGTACTGGTCGAGAACGCCAAAATGCCTGCGACGGTGCAGCCGCAGCAGTCGCACGGCCATGAACCGGTCAACGCAGGCGCAGCAGAGCTGAGCATAGCCAATTCCTTCGACATCATGTTTTTCGTGCAGGGCAAGGGCGAATACGAGGGCCGCGGCGAACGCAAGAATATCCGTATTGTATCCCGCATGGCCTCGCTTTTCGGCGGCATCATGGTGCAGAAGGATTCGCCGCTGAAGACGATTGCCGAATTGAAAGGCAAGAGGGTCGGCTCGGGCTTCGGTGCGCAAAAGACAGTGCACCGTATCTGGGAAGCCTATCTGACCAACAGTGGGCTGACCTACAAGGACGTGACGCCGGTAGCTGCGCGAAATATCGTCAGCGGTGCGGACGACTTTGCATCCGGCAAGACGGACGCTTTCATGTTCGCTCTCGGTTCAGGCAAGGTGAAGCAGGTTGCCGCGCGCGTCGGCGGCTTGCGGGTGCTGCCGATGGTGACGGATGCGAAAGCGGTTGCCGCCATGCGGACCTATCTGCCGGGCGCCTATCCCCTGACGGTCAAACCCTCGAAGAACCTGGAAGAAATCCGCTCTGCCGTTCCGGTTATTGCCTATGACATGTTGCTGTTTACCCATGCCAAGGTTCCGGATGCGACGGTATACAAGATCGCCAAGGCGCTGCACGACAACAAGAAGAGCATGATGCAGACGTTCCGGCCGCTGGCGCGCTTCGAGCCGAACCGGATGGCTGTCGACTATCCGGCGCTGCAGTACCATCCGGGCGCCATCAAGTTCTTCCAGGAAAGCAAGAACTGGCCCCCAAAGCCGATTGATGGCTGAGCTGCCCAAACGGGAGGGTG
>JAPOIA010000273.1 GCA_029979185.1 Alphaproteobacteria bacterium
CCGCGCCGCCATGGCCTTCAACGACCGCGAAGAATTCCGCATCCTCTTCCTCAACAAGCGCAACCGGCTGATCGCCGACGAGGTGCAGGGCAAGGGCACGGTCGACCACGTGCCCGTCTATATCCGCGAAGTGGTGCGCCGGGCGCTGGAACTCTCCGCCACCGCCATGATCCTCGTCCACAATCACCCGTCCGGCGACCCGACACCCTCCAGCGCCGACATCCGCATGACGCTGGACATTCAGAAAGCCGCAAAGCTGCTCGGCATCACCTTGCACGACCACATCATCATCGGCCGCGAGGGGCACGCGAGTTTCCGGGGGCTGAAGTTGCTGGAAGGGTGAGACCCGACATCCCCGTTGGCAGCTTTCAGGCAGATGCGCATCGATAAAGTCCAGCGCCTCCTGCAGCACGCCACGCAATGGCAGCGTGATATGCCTGTTCGGCGCCAGGAACAGCAGCCAGCAGTCCGGCAGTTTCCACACTTCCGTGAACCCGTTCCACGGCAGGCTCGTGGAGCCTGATTCGGCACGCACCGTGATCGTCTCCGCGTCGAGAACAACCTCGGCCCAGCGCGAGGGAATGGCCTCCAGCTTCCGGCTCATCTGTGCGCGATGCATGCCCCACAGCGCCAGAAAGCCGCCAACGAAAACGACAAGCACAGCACCCATGACTCCGACGAGCCACGACCGGTCTCCGCGCAACAGCAACGTCAAAACAATCGCACAACAAAGCGCAAAGGCAGCCAGACCCGGAAACCACATGCCCTGCACGAAGCGCCGCCGGAAGAATGTATCGACCGCCCGGCGCAAAACAGCTTCGTCCTAGCGTATGGTGAACTGCATGTATCCTGACATCTCAACGCTTGTGTAACGCAACCGACCATACCGCTTCAGCAATCATCGCGAAACTGCATAGGCAAGCAGTCCACTCGCCGGCACGAAATCCAGGCAAGGCCTCCGCGCCGTTCTCACGCCTGCCCGTTGGACAGGCTTCCGCCGCGCGCCTATTGTCGCTCGATACACAAGCCCATCCCGGATATCTTTTTTTGACGCAATCCAACCCACACGACGAGCACCACACAGGCGGCTGGAAAGAGGTCTTTTCCGGCGAGTATCTGCTCTACACGCTGATGCTCAACGGCGGCATGCTGCTGTTTGCCATCAACACCTTTGTCGTGGCGACCGTGATGCCTTCGATAGTAAGGGACCTTGGCGGCGTCGGCTATCTGACCTGGGCGTTTTCCCTTTTTGCCGTCGGCTCGATCATCGGTGCAGCCGGCAGCGGACCGATGCGCGATACTTTCGGAGCAAAGCGCGCCTATGCCGGGGCCGGACTTTTATTGGCTATCGGCCTGCTCGGCTCTGCGCTGGCGCCCAGCATGCCAGTTCTGGTAAGCTGGCGGTTGTTGCAGGGCATCGGCGGCGGCGCGCTCGCCTCACTGTCCTACGGACTGGTCGCGGCAATGTATCCGCAGCGCCTGCGCGGTCGCGTTCTGTCCACCATTTCCTCGACCTGGGGCATAGCAACGCTCGGCGGACCCGGATACGGAGCCCTTTTCGCAGCCCCTGGCCTTTGGCGCGCCGCCTTCTGGTCACTCGCCCCCATGACGTTGCTTTTCGCCGCCCTGGCCTGGCGTTATGTCAGCGGCGCGACCGACCCGGCCCTGCGCACACGCATGCCATGGTGGCGGCTGACCTTCCTCGCTCTGGCCGTACTGCTGCTTAGCGGCACATCGCTGACGACCAGTCTGTGGATACAGGCGCTGCTGGTGGCGGCAGGCATTTTACTGACGGCCTTTGCCTTCGTTCGCGATGCACGGGCCGAACGCGGCATATTCCCGAAAAGGGCAACCGCCATCGCTACCGAAATGGGGGCGCTCTACTGGATATTTTTCTTTGTCAGCATGATGATTGCCTTCATCAGCACCTATACGACCTACTATCTTCAGACGTTGCATGCTGTCGCACCGCTGACGGCGGGATATCTCTTCGCCATCCAGTCGCTGATGTGGACCGCCAGCGCGTTGCTCGTCGCCGCGCAACCCCTGTCGCGCACCGCAGCACTTGTCGTAATCGGCCTGTCCATGCTCCTGCTGTCGTCAGCCGCCATAGCGTGGACGGTGGCGTCCGGCCCCGTTGTCTTGCTCGCGATAGCCATCGGCCTCAGCGGCGCGGGTATAGGTTTCATCAACAACCCGGCTATCCAGCACATCATCGCGGTTGCGCCGCCGCATGAGAAGCAGATTGCCGGCGGCTCCGTTCAGACCGTGCGCAACATCGGCATGTCCTTCGGCGCCGCCATCTCGGGCACGATCGCCGTCTCGGCCGGCCTTGTTGACGGCGCGCCGCAGCCGGTCATCGCCCATGCAATGCAATGGGTTTACGCAGTCAACACGGTTATCGGCATATGCGCGCTGGCGATTGCAGCACTGGTGTTGCGCGGCGGCAGCAAGGATAACAGGTAACGCCGTCGCACGCGCCGTTCATTTCTCGCTGGTCAATTGCTTGTAGAAGTCTTTCACACCGGCCAGCGTCTCTTTCGAGAACTGCATCGACTCGCCAACGAATTTGGCAACCTCCGTACCTGGCAGCGGATCGAAGCGCATCTTGCGCTTGTTCACCTCGGCCAGGAATTCAGCATCCTTCAGCATCGCGTCGAACGACTTTCGCCACATGGCAAGCCGCTCTGAGGGCACACTGCCATAGACCGCCAGAGACCGCCCGATCCTCGGCCCAACCGTATAGACTCGCAAGAAAGCCTTCTGCACATCCGTCTTGCCGATCTGGCCAAGCGCCGTAAGGCCTTTCACCTCCGCGACAGGACCGCTGGAATAGGCAAACAGCGGCTTGAACTTTCCCGATTTCATCTCGTTGGGAAATCTCTGCACTGCCGTTTCCCAGTTCATCATCACCGCATCCACCTCGCCGCGCGTGAAGGCCAGCGTCGCATCCGGCAGGCCCTTGTAACCGGAGATGATGTTGAACTTCGTGCCGAGAATCTTGTTGATGATCTTCCAGTTCATGGATGTCGGATTGGTCGCGCCGATACCACCAGCGTTGATCGATTTTTTCGTTGCATCCGCAAGCGTAGTTATACCGGATTTCTGCGTAACGACGCCAAGTTGCACCAGCTCCATGGTCCGGCCAATCCACTGGAACTTTGCCGGATCGTATTGCGCCTTTGGATTGAGCAGCCCGTCCTGCACAACATTGATGGGCGCGGTGATGAGAACGGTCCCGTCCTGCGGTGCAATATTGGCCAGATAGTTGAGAGCCGCTATGCCGCCTGCGCCGCGCACCGACTGCACGATGATCGCCGGATTGCCCGGCACATGCTTCTTGATGTGCCGCGCCATCAATTGCGAATACTGGCCATAGGTTCCGGCAGGCGAAAACCCGATGATGATCTTCACCGTCTTGCCGGCAAAGAATTGCGCGGGCGTTTGCGCATAGCTGCTTTGCGCGGCAACCGCTGCCGCGAAAATAGCCAGCGGCAGGCCCAGGAGCATTCTCCCAAGATGCTTTCTCCCAAGGCGTTTCCTCATGTTCCCCTCCCTCTCTCCGGGGTTGGCAAGAGTTGCGTAATCCGGGACGGCCGCAACCTCGCCTGAAGTGTGACCCGATTTTCAATACGGCTCAAGCGCAAAGCGGTTTGATTGACAAACGGCTGATTGCAGGGAGTTCTGCGAATGAACACAGGTCAGGCTGCAGGACGGCGCCACAAGCCTGCCGTGCGGCCCGCGATCCACCAATAGATGTACCCGCCGCCTGCTCCCGAAAGCGCAAACACCAAAAGCTCGATTGCGCCCTTTGTGGTCAGCCAGAATGTCGC
>JAPOIA010000274.1 GCA_029979185.1 Alphaproteobacteria bacterium
CTGCTTCAGTTTCATTCCGCCCGGCCCTTGTCGCGCAATTTCCTCGTCCGCTATCCAATGGCTTGGTTTGCGGGGGAAGGAAAGGGCTTTCTGTTGGGCGGTTAGATCGCGATAAAAACATTGAGAAAAACAATCTAAAGTTGTAGGAATTATTTGACAAAATCTATGTATTTAAGCATATTTCGCTAATGGTAAGGTACGCTTCGCAGATTCGCTTCGACAGGCCGCATCGCATGGTGCTGGCCGCGGTCGTGTTTGCCGTAGTTGTGGCCTTCACCGCATTCAATCGCGATTCCGGCGCCGCCTACAGGACTGCAGCAGGCAGCGAGTTCGCCGATTGGCGCCCCGAACCGGGACAGCACCGGCCCATTCCGGCCGAAGCCGTTGCGCCGGTCACAGCCGCAGCGGTTCCGGCCCTGCCACCGCGGGACTGGCGCAACCTGCGCCGTATCCGCTTTGCCGGTCCATATCCGGCCGAAGTCCTGAAGGTGATCGATGGCGACACATTCGTTGCCCGTATCCCGGTCTGGCTCGGACAGGATGTTGTCACCCACGTTCGCTTGCGGGGTGTCGATACCCCGGAACTGAACGGAAGATGCAGGTCGGAGATGGATCTGGCGCGCGAGGCGACCCTGGCCATCCGGGAATTCCTGCAATCTGGGACTGTCACGCTGCGCGACGTAGGCGCCGGAAAATATGCCGGCCGGGTGATCGCTCGCGTTTATGTCTCCCAGCCTGGCAGGAGCGCTGAGGATGCTGGCGCCATGTTGCTGGCAGGCGGCTATGCCCGGCGCTACAGCGGAGGACGCCGGCCCGGCTGGTGCGGGTAGGCAGTTCCTGGCCCTAGGCCTGCACGGCCGAAAACCGGCTCCGGTCGAGTTCGATCCAGATCGCGCTTGCCCGGGCGATGAGGTCGCCCTTTGCGCCGTATAGCGCGGTGCCGGCATGATGTTTGCGGCCCTCCTGGCCGATTTTCCATCCGGCGACGAGGCACGGTTCGCCACTTACCGGCCTGCGCAGGATCTCCCCGTGCATGCGTCCGAGCAGGGCGATCAGGCGCGGTTGCAGCAGGCCGAAATAGCCGGGGCAATCGAGTACCGCCCATAAGAACTCCGGGGCGGTCAGGCCGGCTTCTCCGGCAAACTCCGGTCCCGGTGTCCAGGGCGCTGCCACAAGTGCACGATTCGCGAGCGGCCCGGCGAACATGCGCAGGCCGTCGCCGGCCGGCCGATCCGGTCCGCATACGAAGCAGCGGGGGAAAAGATGCTTGTCGAAACCGGCATAGCGCGTGGTTGCATCCATGGCCTCCTGCACCGCGGGCGCTGCCGGTGTTTCCAGAACCAGGGGCCGCAGGCGCGCTGAGGCAAGCCGGTCATTGCCATGGGTCAACTGTACTCCTTCATCATCGGTGGAAAGCCCAAGGTCCGCATCGAGTGTCGGCGGCGCATGCAGTGTGACCTCTGCCGGTTGCGAGGTCCCCGCAAGGTCCAGCAGGGCGTTTGCAACCACACCGCAGCAATAACCGCCGTTGCCGGATTCGGGCGGTCCGCAAAAATGGGTCCCGATACCGATGGACTTTGTGGTAGTGCTCAATGGTGCTTCCAGGGTGCTTCCTGCATGTGTCCGCGCGAATGGAATGATTGTGCGGTCCGGCAAGGATAATGGCAACGAATAAGTGATGTCTCATGAGTGAACCGAGTGACAGGCAATTGATTGCGGCGCGCCGGATTGTCGCCCACCTGGCCGAATTGCTGGATGCCGATCTCTATATTCGCTTGTGGAACGGCGAGCAACTGCCGCTCGGATTGGAACCTCCAACAGGACCCGGTATCGCCGTTCGCAGTCCCGCGGTTTTCTCCCGCCTGCTGCGGCGTCCCCGCTTCAATACACTCATCGAACTCTATGCGTCCGGCGATCTGGATATCGAGGGCGGGACGCTTCTCGACATTGCCCACAGGCGCGGCCATATGCGCACGAAAAGCCTGCTGCGCCGTCTCGACAAGAAGCTGCTGGCGAAGTCTCTCTTGCCGTTTCTGTTTACCGGGAAGAAAAATGCCGCGATCCCACCGGAGACACAGGCCTATACAGGCCGCATCGAAACATCGGTAGAAAAGGGCCGCGACGACAAGGCGCTGATCCATTTCCATTACGATCTGTCGAATACCTTCTATGCCCTCTTCCTCGATCCGCGCATGGTTTATACCTGCGCCTATTTTCCACAATGGGACGCAACAATAGAAGCCGCGCAGGAAGCAAAACTCGATATCGTCTGCCGCAAGTTGCGATTGCAGCCGGGCGAGAAATTTCTCGATATCGGCTGCGGCTGGGGCGGGCTCGTCATTCACGCCGCGCAGCATTACGGCGTCCATGCGCATGGCGTGACCCTGTCCGAAGAACAGTTCGCCTTTGCGCAGCAACGCATCGCCGATCTCGGTTTGAAGGACAAGGTAACGATTGAGCTGAAGGACTATCGTCATGTCGATGCCTGGGGCACTTATGACAGGATTGCCTCGGTCGGTATGTTCGAGGCGGTCGGCATCGACAACCACCACACCTATTTCACCCAGATGCATGCACTGCTGCGTCCGCGCGGGCTATATCTGCATCATTCGATAGCCCGTCCGGCCAAACGCAACATGAAGAAGTTCCGCCGCCAGCGCGCCGAATACAAGGCGCTGACAACCTATATCTTCCCCGGCGGCGAACTCGATACCATCGGCATGTCCCTGAACGGCCTGGAGAGCCATGGCTTTGAAGTGCACGATGTGGAAGCACTGCGCGAACACTACCAGCGCACCTGCCGCATCTGGACCGAGCGGTTGCATGACAACCGCGAAGCGGCGGCTGCCGAAGCAGGCTGGCCGAAGACGCGGTTGTGGTTGCTCTATCTGGCGGGCTGCTCGCTGGCATTCGAGCGCAGCGCGGTCGGGATATTCCAGACGCTGGCATCTAAAAAGGACAAAGGACCGAGCGGACTGCCGCCAACACGGGCCGGTCTCTACGATTCCTGATCAGTTGTGCCTGTCACAGCTTGCGGCAGGCTGCCGGACCAAGCACGAAAATATTGTCGTCGCTCCCGTCGCCGCCGAATTCGATGCTGTCCTGCAGGCCTTCCATGCGCACGGAACCGGTGGTTGCCAGACGTACCGTGCCGTCGCTGCGGTCGGTGACGTTGAAGGACCCGCCGTCGCTTTCCAGGTTGCAGCTGTAGCCGTTCTTGCGGAACCTGCATTCGGCAAAATTGTAGTACCAGCGCGACGAGCCGCGTTGCTGCACACCGACCATCATTTCAAAGACGTCTTTGGCCAGCACCGGCTTGCTGCCGCGCCGCTCCACCGTCGTCAGGACAATACGCCGAATCTTCTGCAGCCGGTGGCTGGCCAGATGTGCCGGTGAGTAAGTGCGGGCGAAGCACGTATCGCCTATATCGGCGACCGGGGGCATGGTGATAGAACCGCGTGTCTACGCTTGCACTCCGGATGCAACGAGGGCGGAACCTGCGAACATGCACGCGGCGGCGGCGGCGATGTCGTCGCGGAGGGCGGCGTCGGACGCCGCGACGCGCGACGCCGAGGCGGAGTCTCTTCGCGACGCGCTGGCCCAGGCGCTCGCCGCGAAGGCGCTCGCGGAGCGGAAACTCGCGGAGGACGTCAAGGCGCTGGAACGCGACGTCTCGAGGCTCAGAGCTCGGGAGGAGGAAAGGGCTACGTCGGCGTCTGCCGCGCTGGCGGGCGCGCCGGCGTCGCCCACCCCTTCCGTCGACGCCGCCATGGCGCTCGCGTCGATCGACCCCGGGAGAG
>JAPOIA010000275.1 GCA_029979185.1 Alphaproteobacteria bacterium
CGAGAAGAAGGCAACGACCCCGCCATCCGTCACCTTCACCGAGCCGTCGGCATTGTGCTAGGCCTTGTAGGCCTTGGCGATGTTGAAGGCGATGTTGGTGGCCAGCGCTGTCTTGCCCATACCCGGGCGTCCGGCGACGATGATAAGGTCGGAGCGTTGCAGGCCGCCCATTTTCAGGTCTAGATCAGTGAGGCCTGTCGAAATGCCGGAAAGCTTGCCATCCCGCTCATAGGCCTTGGCGGCCATGTCGATGGCGGTCGTGAGGGCTTCGGAAAAGCGCTGGAAGCCGCCGTCGTATCGGCCCTGTTCGGCGATCTCGTACAGGCGGCGCTCCGCCTCCTCGATCTGCGCACTCGGGCTGGCGTCGACGGGGGAGTCGAAGGCTGCGTTGACGATATCCTCGCCAATGCCGATCAGCCCCCGGCGGATGGCGAGGTCGTAGATCGTGCGGCCATAGTCCTCGGCATTGATGATGCTGGTAGCTTCGCCAGCCAGGCGGGCGAGATACTGGCCGACGGTAATGCCACCCAGGTCGTCGTCGCCAAGGAAGGTCTTGAGAGTTACGGGCGAGGCGATCTTGCCGGCCCGGATCAGTTGCGACATCACCTCGAAGATCCGGCGATGCAGTTCCTCGAAGAAGTGTTCGGCCTTCAGGAAATCCGAAATTCGGTCATAGGCTTCATTATTGACGAGGATGGCGCCCAGCAGTGCCTGTTCCGCCTCGATGTTGTGCGGAGCCAGCCGGTAGGTATCTTCGTTGGTGTCTTCCTGACCCGGCGCAAAGTCCTGCCGGGCAGCACCGGAAATGGATGCAGCCATAAACCTGTCTTACTGTGATTCGCGTTGTACCGGACGCAACGGCTGCAAACGAAATACGCACAGCCGCGAGGGAGACACCCTGTTGTGACACAGTGCCCGAGCGTGAAAAAGCAACATATTCGCAAATGTGCCTATTAAATTTCTTGACGCGATTTTGGCGTGGGGAATGGGGAAAACAGGACAGGCCACTTGACGGAACAAGCGCCTTGTGCCGCAGCGGTCAAGCAAAAGGCCGCGGCGGTTTTTATCGCGCGCGGCCTTCCTTTCGAACAGGTATCGAACTTTATTCGGCGTCTTCGCCGCCGGCTTCCGCCAGTGCAGCGCCGACTTCCAGACCAAGGTCGTCCATGTTGGTTTCTTCGCGTACGTTGATGTCTTCGCCGCGTTCCTGACGCTCGGCTTCGTCGGCGGAGCGGGCGATGTTCATCGTGATGCTGGCTTCCACATCGCCGTATAGGTTGACTCCGACCTTGTGCATGCCAAGCGTCTTGATGGGGGTAGTCAGTTCGACCTGGTTGCGGTGTATGGATACACCGCCTTCGGTGACGGTCTCGGCGATGTCGCGCGTGTTGACCGAACCATAAAGCTGTCCGGTTTCTCCGGCCTGGCGGATGATCACGTAGATCTTGCCGTCGAGCTTTTCCTTCAGCTGCTCGGCTTCGCTGCGGCGTTCCAGGTCGCGGGCTTCAAGCTGCGCGCGCTGGCCCTCGAAGCGGGCCTTGTTCGCCTCGGTGGCGCGCAGGGCCTTGCCGCGCGGCAGCAGAAAATTGCGGGCATAGCCGTCCTTTACGCGAACTGTCTCACCCATCTGGCCCAGCTTGGGCACGCGTTCCATCAGAATTACTTCCATTTCAGTCTCCTTGTCTTTTCGGAATTCTAGTTGGTATTTGCGGGGGGCGGAGGCCACCCGGATTTCGATGCCGGCGGAGCAGGGGGCCTGCGGTAACGGCCGCGAATGTCGAAATAGGTGTCGGCGATGCCGAGCATGGCTGTAATCAGCATCGGTACCGGGAACAGAAATACGTTGAGCACATACGTGAGTGTCAGATTCATTGTCCGGTTGCGCATGCCTCTCGTCACGTAGTGAAGAACGGCGAAACCCTGCAGGGCGAAAGCCGCGCCAGCGGCAGCTGCAAAGATCGCGGCGACCATGCGCGGTAGGCCGGACGCGAGCGACAGCACAATCGCCAGGGCGAGCGCGACTGAAATCCATTGAGGCAGCTTCAGTTCCGCAGCTACGTCCGGCCATGGACGCCGCAGGCGTTGCGAAGACGCCGCAATGCGACCGGCAAGCCAGATGTTGATACTCAGCATCAGGCATCCCCAGGCAGCTATCTGCGGCAGCAGCGAGCGGAGGAAGAAGCGGGCCAGTTCCGCGGAGTCCATGCCCTTCGGCATTTTTGGCGGATTGGCAGTCTTCATCAGCTGGTCGAACATGGCCGTGAGGGCCTTGGTCATGGTCGCCATGAAAGTGTCGTAGCCGCCGAAGCGGAAAATCCCGGTGACTATGATCAGCAGGGTCGCTGCAGCGCCGAACACGGCGGCCCACATGACGAGCCGGCCAACCGGATACCAGATCAGGCCGTCCTCGCCGGGTGACTCGTTTACTTCCGCCGGCCGGGCAAGCCAGGCAAGTCTGGTCAGCCACCAGGCAGGGACCGCGGCCCAGATTGCGAAAACCGCAGCCGGCAGCGGATGCAGCAGGGCAGCCGTTCCGGCGACGCCCGCAAAGGCAGCTATCAGTGCTGTGGAGGGGCTGAAAGCGAGGCCGGCGATCATGATCGGGAGCGGCGCGAAGACGGCAAGCATCATGGCCGCCATAGTGCCTTTCACCGGAATGATGAAGAGCACCGCAGCGGCCAATCCTGCGCCAAGGGCTGCAATCAGATGAAGTGCCATTGTCCTGCTGTCCCGCGTTTCCGATATCCTGTATCGGGCGGTTAGACCGGGATCACATCGCGCGACTGCGGCAATGCCTCCCGGCCAGCGATACCGGCCGCGCACGGCCGGCAAAAAATCATTAGCCTGAGGTAGGAACGCCTACTTGATCAGGTAGGGGAGCAGACCCAGGAAGCGCGCGCGCTTGATGGCCTTGGCCAGTTCACGCTGCTTGAGAGCCGAAACGGCAGTAATGCGCGAGGGAACGATCTTGCCACGCTCGGAGATGTAGCGGGACAGAAGACGCGTATCCAGATAATCGATTTTCGGCGCGTTGGGGCCGGAGAACGGACAGGACTTGCGGCGGCGCATGAAAGGACGGCGGGGCGCGGTAGCCATTATTCTTCTCCCGAGATGGCGTTTTCTTCAGGGCGGGAACGGCGGGGGCCGCGATCGCCGCGGTCACCACGATCACCACGATCACCACGATCACCTCTTGGGCCACGGCGGTCGTCGTCGTCGCGCTTGCGCATCATCACGGAAGGACCGTCTTCATGGGCTTCGACGCGAATCGTCATCATGCGCAGAATGTCTTCGTTGATGCGCATCTGACGCTCCATTTCCGCAACGGCGGCGGCATCGGCGTCGATATTCATCAGTGTGAAGTGAGCCTTGCGGTTCTTCTTGATCCGGTATGCGAGGGACTTCACGCCCCAGTATTCCACCTTGCCAACGGACCCGCCGGCGCCGGTGATGATACCCTTCAGTTGTTCGGTGATGGCCTCGACATGCTGGGCACTGACGTCCTGGCGGGCGAGGTAAATATGCTCGTACAAAGCCATAAGTTACCTTTCTCTGGTCGATACGTCCGGCGCAGAGCCCTTCGAGCCGTCTTCTGAAGCAGAAGAGAAAGGCCCGACGGAATGCAATCGAAGGCGGAGACACCGAGGGCCGGACCCAGATCCTGTCCCGAATGTCCGGGGACTTTTGGTCCCACAGACGCACGAAACCCCTCGTTCAGCCACCGGCCGGAACGTGCGAACCGTGCTTATAGCTGTTTTCCAAAGGCACGCA
>JAPOIA010000276.1 GCA_029979185.1 Alphaproteobacteria bacterium
CAGGGATATTCTGCAAGGCGGTATTGGCGACGATACCTTGGACGGCGGCAGCGACAGGGACATCGTCGACTTTTCCGCCGCGATCGGGGCACTGATCTTCACCGTCGGTTCCGCAACCGCCTCCGCACCGGGACTGGGAACCGACAGCCTTGTCAGCATCGAAGGCGTCTATGGCTCGGCATTTGCCGATACGCTGACAGGGAACGGCACCTCCAACACATTCCGGGGCGGCGCTGGCGACGACATCATAGACGGCAAGACCGGCCTCGACGTTGTCGATTTCTCCGACGCCACTGGCGCGATCATCTTTTCCATCGGTGTGACAAGCTTCTCTGCCCCAAGCCTCGGCACCGACACCCTCATTAGCATCGAGGGCGTCGCCGGAACAGCATTCAGCGATACGCTCCTTGGCGACACCGGCATCAACGAACTGATCGGCAATGGCGGCGACGACGTCATTCGCGGTGGTAACGGCGACGACATCATTATCGGCGGCGATGGCAACGACACATTATTCGGCGATCGTGACAACGACACGATCAGCGGCGGCAACGGCAATGATCGCGCTTACGGCGGCAACCTCAACGATGTCATCAATGGCGATGCTGGCAACGATACGCTGGTCGGCGATGCCGGAAGCGACACCATACACGGCGGTACAGGCAACGACCGGGTTTATGGCGGCACCAGCGACGACTTCCTGTTTGGTGATGATGGTCTGGACCTGCTGGCCGGTTCCGGCGGCAACGACGAACTTAACGGCGGCGCCGGCAACGACCGCCTGTTGGGCGGCCCCGACAGCAACAGGTTCATCTTCGATGCAGATTCCAGTGCTGACCGCATCTTCAGCTTTCAGGACAATATCGACAAGATCGTCATCTCGTCGTCGTACGGATATGCAGATGCAGCTACCGTCATCGCCGCGACTTTCGCAAGCGGTTCGGCCGGCCAGAACGTAGTCATCGACCTCGGCGGCGGCGACATGATCAATGTGGTCAACTGGATGCTCGGCGGTGCTCATACCATAGCCGACCTGCAGAACGATATATTGATCGTGTGACGCGGAGTATTGCTGGCAAGACGCCTTATTGGGCTTCGTAACATCTATTCGGCAAAGCAATTGCCGAATTGGCGCATAAGGTTGGATTGGCGACCGGTGGAGCACGTCTTGCCCACCTCCGAACTGCTTGCGGTCAGTCTTCAGAAAGCCATGCAATATTGTTGCCGAAGAGTAGGTCCCAACAATTGGATCGATGATGTCAATCATCTGGCAAGGGCGTTCGATGGGCTACGCGAGGCTCCATCCGTGCCGTCGATTACAGCCGACGTACTCGCGAAGGATCCGGCGGTGGACAGCTGCCCATCATCCGGCTAGCTTGCGCACGGCTCCGGCATGGCGATGCCGGCAACGATCGGACCAGCGGCGATGCATGCCAGGATTTCGCGGAGGGAACAGATGAACGATAATGATCGCATGGCGGCAGAGTGGGATTGCCAGCAGCTGCTGAACAAGATGATTCATCTGCTTGATAATGGCCGCTGGGACGAATTGGCGGAGTGTTTTACCGAGGACGCCGAATTCTACCGGCCGAGCGATCCGGTGAATGCGGTGGTAGGGCGCGAGGCCATACACAAGGCGTTTTCCGGCCGGCCCCCATCGATTACCAATCACCTGCTCGCCAGTTGCTGGTTCCAGAATTACACCGGCACCGAGATGACTGCCCAGAGCCGCATTCTGCTGATGTCTGGTGCAGCCAGTGAGACCCGCCCGGCGCCGGCCAATCCCAAGGCTTTCATTGGCGAGTTTGTCGACGATTTCCGCAAGGTTGATGGCAAGTGGCTTGTCGCCCGGCGCAAGGGCAGGATCGACCTGTCGTTCGGCTCCTGACGGCGCAGTGGAAAAGGATCTGATATGACGGCCACGAAAATCGAGGTGACGCATGTGGGCAGCCTGCCGCGCGGCGAAGAACTGACTCGGCTATTGCTGGCCAAGGATCATGGGAAGGACTATGACGCGAACCTGTTCAATCACACGGTTGAGGCGGCCATTGCCGATGCGGTGGAGAAGCAGGTCGCGGCTGGTGTTACCATCGTCAGCGATGGCGAACTTGGCAAGGTCGGCTATTCGACATACATCACCGAACGGCTGGAAGGTTTTGGCGGAGGGCATATTCCGCGCAAGCCGGCGCTCGACCTGGCGCCGTTCCCCGAACTGGTGCGCAAGTTGTCAGGCATCATGGGCAAGCAGGAATTTGTCCGCGCGGCCTGCGTCGCGCCAGTGAAACTAAAGACGATGGAGCCCGTGCAGACCGATATCCGGCGTTTTCGCGCGGCTCTCGATGCCCATGGGCAGGGCGTTCGCGGGTTCCTGAATTCCGCCTCGCCGGGTCTTGTGACAGCCTTCCAGCCGAACCAGCACTACAAGACGCACGAAGCCTATCTGACCGATCTCGTTGACGCCATGCGACCGGAATATGAAGCTATTGTCGAGGCCGGTTTCGATTTGCAACTGGATTGCCCGGATCTTGCCATGTCGCGGCATACCGGATACCAGGACCTCAGCGACAAGGAGTTCCTTGCCGTGGCCGAAGCCAATGTCGAGGCCATGAACGCAGCGACGGCCGGTATCGATCCGGCGCGGCTGCGCATGCATATCTGCTGGGGCAATTACGAAGGCCCGCACGATTTCGACGTGCCGCTAGAAACCGTGCTTGCGACCGTGTTGAACGCGCGGCCGTCGACCATCCTGTTCGAGGCCGCCAATCCGCGCCATGAACATGAGTGGGTTGTCTGGAAGAATGCCAAACTGCCCGGCGACAAAATTCTGGCGCCAGGGCTTGTTGATACCTGTTCGAACTATGTGGAACACCCCGAGCTCATCGCGCAAAGGCTGGAGCGCTTCCTTACTATCGTCGGCCCCGACCGGGTTATTGCCAGTACCGATTGCGGCTTCGGCACCTTCGCTGGTTACGGCAAGATTGACCCGGGCGTTGCGTGGAAGAAACTGTGCGTGTTGAGCGAAGGCGCAAGGCTGGCGGCGTCGCGGCTGTGATGTTGCGCATGAACTGAAGGGATTGCAGCTCCCGCTGATGCTGGATTGCGGGAACTGTCTTCGCTTCAGATTTCCTTCTTCATTGCACTGTCAACGGAGAACCGGCCACCGCCATAGACGCAGACATAACCCAGTACGATGAACCAGCTAAATGCCGCCTCGCTGCCGCCTGCGGTCCAGAACCAGCCGCGGGGAGCATTGGCGACAAAGGCGGCGATGGCCATGAAGGCAGCCATCTGGAAAGCCCAGAAGCGCGTAAACAGCCCAAGTGCAATGCACAAACCGCCGACAAATTCCAGCGCACCGATGTAGTATACCCAACCCGCCGAGCCCCAGAACTCGCCCATTCTGGAGAAGCCTTTGGAATATTGCTCGATGGTCCTGCCGCCGAACATCTGAAAAAGCTTCTGCATGCCATGCGGTACAAAAAGGAGTCCGATCATGATCCGGAGGACCGGATAAGCTATCGGTTCGAAGGCCCTGTAAATGGAGCCGAAGGCAGGTACATATAGTCTTCTATTTTCAACAACCCTTGTCATTGCTTCCTCCCCACACCCTCATTTGGCGTCTTATTTGTCACAGCTGCCTGTGACACCGGGATGTTAGTTTACTTTCCCGATTGTAACCAGCACTCAATTGGGGTGGGATGGGAGCTGTTTCAGCTGAAGTGAAACATGATTTTGGCGCGAATAACTCACTTCGGGTCTTATTGTTCT
>JAPOIA010000277.1 GCA_029979185.1 Alphaproteobacteria bacterium
GTTCCGGACTGGTATCGCTTCAACGCCCTTGACCGCTCCGGCCCCGACGACGACGATTTCGCCGCCGACCGCGGCAGCGAGGCGAACATGTGGCACCAGGACCGCGAGGCGATGAATAACGGCCACTTCAGCGGGCTAACGAAAAACTTTGTTTACGAGGACTTCATCATCGAGGAATCCATGGGCCCGATCAGCGATCGCAGCCAGGAGTTCCTTGGCTCCAGCGACGTCGTGATCGTTCGCACCCGGCGCATGCTGCTGAAGGCGCTGGACGACCATGCCAATGGCAAGATACCGTTTGGCCTCGACGACAATCTCGACTATCGCGCAATCCGCGCGCTGGCGGTCCGCTATTCTCCGGAGCTCGACTGGAAGACGTTCGACCTGAAAAATCCGCCACAGCACATTCAGGAAAATGCGGCGGAGTGATTTCAGTTGCTATGCCAGCCGGGGGAACAGCGCGAGCGCATTGCCGCGCGCGATATTCTTCAGTTCTGACTCATCGAGAGCCGGCGATGCTTCGATGATGCCGGTCTGCTGCGCAACCTTGCGCGGCGGTGCGAAGGGAAAATCGCTGCCGAAGACGACCTGATCCATGGGTACGAAATCCTTCCAGCAGTGAACCGGGCCCCTCGTCCACAGATAGTGCCGTATCGACCCAAAAGCGTTTGAGCAACGCCGTAATGTCGTCTGGCTTCCAGGCCGGAAACGACGGCGACCAGGCCACGCGCCAGCCGATGAAGGGTAGCGTGCCCCCGCCATGGGAGAGAATGTAGCGAATGTTAGGATAACGCTCTAGAGCACGGCTGAAAACGAGATTGAGCGCAACGCGAGTTGTATCGAAGGGAAATTCGACAACGTTGCCGGTGAAATCAAGGTCAAGCGCCTGCATCGCCTTCGGGAACATCGGATGGATGTGGACAACTGCGGACCGCTCGTTGAGCGCCTCCAGCAGCGGATCGAAGACCGGATCACCGAGATATTTCGGTCCGTAGCTGGAGAAAATACCGACACCATCAAGTTTCAGTTCGTCGAGCGCCCGCACGGCTTCCGCCACCGCATCGCCGACATCGCCCGATTCGCTATTCTCGATATCGTAGAATGGCAGCGACGCGAACAGGCCGAAACGGTCCGGCCGTTTCTGCACCAGCTCCGCCGCCCAGTCGTTCGAGCGGCGCGAGAGTTCCGCAGCGTTTTTGGCATCCCTGCAAAACCGGTATCCAGGCGCGCTCATCGACATCACACTCGTGGCAATACCATTGTCATCCATCACCTTGAGAGCAGCCTCTTCCGAGAACTCGGGAAAACTGCCTTTTGCGGGCGTAGCTCCCAAGGCCTCTGCCGCCCTGCGATAATCTGGCGGAATAAAGTGAACGTGAACGTCGATCTTGTCCCGCTGAGCCATGTTGCCTCCCTACCCGGCCGCTATGTCCGGATGACCCTCCCGCCGCCTCGCCGTGCCGCGTTGGCTGTCAGTGGATCAGATGCCGCGAGGATTATCAACCGGTGCGTCCAGCCAGTGCCGTAGCGCCCTGCCTGCCGACGCTTGACCCTGCAGGCCAAACGCCCGAAACTGGGCATACCGGGTCCATTCCCGAAGACGACCGCATATTGCGGCAACGAAATACGGAAACCATCAGGGAGGAATGAATGAAACGCATCGCACTGCAATTTGGCGCGCTGACACTGGCTGCCGCAGGGCTCGCAATGGCTGGGGGCGAAGCGCTGGCGCAAGCGAAGCCGGAAATCCGCATTGGCACCGGCCGCCAGGCCGGCACCTATTACCGCATGGGTGCACTCATCGCCGATGCACTTGTACGCGACCAGATGGTCAAGTCGGCCACGGCGGAATCCTCCAGCGGCGCGATCGAATCCTCGCGCCTTGTCGACAAGGGCACCTTGCAGATTGCCGGCATGGACCGCTTCTGGGTGCAGCGCGCCGCCAAGGGTGAAGCGCCTTACAAGAAGGTCCTCAAGCTGGTCACGGTGATGCCGATGATGCGGGCCGGCATCTTCTTCGTGGTTCCGCAGGAATCGAAAGTGATGACCGTAGCTGACCTCAAGGGCAAGCGTGTCTCTGTCGGCGCCCGCGGCAGCGGCATGGAAAACCATGCAAAACTTATCCTCGGCGCTGTCGGCCTGACATACAAGGACATCAAGCCGGTTTATTTGTCTTTCGGCCCCGGCGGCAGGGCAGTCAAGGACGGCAAGGCTGATACCCAGCTGCAATGCTGCATCCCCAACGGCGCGATGACACAGCTCAGCGAGCTGAAGAAGGTGCGTATCGTTTCGATGGACAAGGAACTCAAGCAGGTCATGGCCAAGCAACCGAGCTATGGCGTCTATACGCTCAAGGCCGGCGCCTTCAAGGGTCATGCGAAAGACGCAAAAGTTCTCGGCATTCTGCAGGGCTGGATGGGCTCGGCAAGCATGAAGGAAGAAACCGCCTATATCTTCGCCAAGACTGTGCTCAAGCATTTGCCCGAAATGGCAAAGAAGATGCCGCAGTTCAAGGAAACGCTTGCAATGCTGGCAGAAGCAAAGGCGAGCGGTTCGCGCGATCCCATCGAGATCGGCGTACCGCTGCATCCGGGTTCTGTCCGCGCCCTGAAGGAAGGCGGCATCCTGAAATAGGATCATCAGACAGAACAGAAATCCGGGAGCGCTGCTTCCGGATTTTTTTTATTGCGGATAGTGCGCTCCGCTCAGATCGGACGGCAGTGGCCCTTTTCCCGCAGACCCATCCGTTCGAGCCGAGGCAGGACTTCGTTGGCAAAGAGCGGCAATTCGTCGAGAAAATTGACGAAGGAAAATCCCAGCCCGTCGAACCCCGCGCGGCTTAGATCGGCCAGCTGGTTCGCGACGGTTTCCGGACTGCCGATAACCGCAAAGCCGGACTGGCCATGGATAAGCAGCTTGCGCCGGCGCTCCCATTCCGCCCGGTCGCGCTCCGGCGTCACGCCTTTCAGTTTCAGCATATAGTCGATGGCGCCCCAGTCGACGCCTTCCTCGGTCCAGTGGCGATAATAGTCCTGCGCTTCCCGGTCGGTCGGGCGGCAGACGACCTCGCCAACGGTATAGACACCGATCGCCCGCCCCTGCGCCCTTGCGCGTTCCCGCAGCGCTTCGTTTTCCTTCGCCATTTGTTCAATCGACGGGAAGCTCACAGAGGTGAAGAGCGCATCGCAGTTGTGCAGCGCATAGGCGCGTCCCTCTTCCGACGCGCCCGCATTCATCATCAACGGCCGCGAACCGCCATAGGGCTTCGGCTTGAGACGCAAATCCTTCAGCTTGAGGAACTCACCGTTGAAATCGAAAGTCTCCTCCGGCCCCCACATGCGCGTCACCGCATCGATCCACTCCTGGCCGTACGGATAGCGCCGCTCTTTACCCCGTTGGCTTGCGCCGAACATATCGAATTCGCCAGGATTCCAGCCAATGACGATATTCAGTGCAAAGCGGCCACGCCCTATTAGGTCCGCCGTGACGCAAGCCTTGGCGGCATGCACCGGATTGACCAGCGGAGCATGAACAGTGGCGAAAACGGTCATCCGTTTCGTGCGGGCGAGCAGACCAGCAGCCCAGGTAATGGTCTCCAGCGTCGTACCCTGAAAATCGGTTTCGCCCTGGTAGCCCTTCCAGCGCGCAATCGGCAGCATGAAATCCATGCCCGCTTCGTCGGCCAGTTCGGCAAGCCGCTGGTTGGAATCCCAGTCCGCCGGCCAGCGCTCGGGCATGGTTGTCAGCGCCCGCCCGGACGAACAGTT
>JAPOIA010000278.1 GCA_029979185.1 Alphaproteobacteria bacterium
AACCAGCACCCGCTCATCAAGAAGGTCGGCGAGCTCGCCAAGAAGATCGGCGGCCACGGCGGCATGGATTTCGTCATGAACTACCGCATGCTCGACTGCCTGCGCCAGGGCATCACGCCGGACATGACCGTGTACGACGCCGCCGACTGGTCCGCGATCCTCGAGCTCTCCGTCCGCTCCGTGAAGGACGGCAGCATGCCCATCCAGTGCCCCGACTTCACCCGCGGCGGCTGGAAAGACATCAAGCCGGTGCCCGTGGCAGGCATACGCGAGAACTACCAGGCATTCATGGACGGACTGACCGATGTCGCCAATGCGTCTATCGGGTCCGGCGTGGTCAATCAGGCTGATGCCAAGCACAAGGGCGTGCGCTTCCTCGGTGTACCGCCGGGCGATGCAACCGCAGCAACAATGACGAAGGTCAAGCGTGGATACTATCCGATCACATTGAAGCAGGGTTCCTATACCGGCATCATTGAGGATACGACCGTCTGGGCGAAAGATATCCTGGTCAACTCCAACACCAAGGTATCGGACGAAGTCGCCTATCAGTTCATCAAACTGTTCTATAACAACCTGCGCGAACTCGATGGGGTCCATCCGGTTATCAAGACATGGACAAAGGAAGGCATCGAATCCGACCGCAACACCCTGCCTATGCACAACGGCTCGATTCGCTTCCTGAAGGAAATCGGCAAGTGGACTGACAGGAACGAGAAGCGCCAGAAGGAACTTCTCGCAATGCCGTAAACGGCAGACGTTCTGCAAGATGCGTCCCGCGTTGAACACGCGGGGCGCCACTTTCCGCATATCAGATCCTCGCCGGTATCCGCTCCATGTCCAGTTCCGAAGCCGCGCGCACGCGCACCGTTCAGCCATGGTTGCTGATTATCATCCGGCTGCTTGCCGTCTGCCTTGTTGCGGCAGGCGCGTTCTTTTCGCTCAACCTCCAGATTCATATCGGCTGGAGCGTGCTTCAACAGCAGTTCTACGGCTTCATCTTCGCCATCTCGCTGTTTACCGCCTTGCTGATCTTTCCTGCGCTGCCGAATAGCCCTCGCGATCATGCCCCGTGGTCTGACATCGTACTCGCCCTGCTGGGTGCATCCTGCGGTGTGTACGTAATGATTTTCTATCCGTCGCTGGCGCTGAACATGGCGGACGTGCTCTGGCACAAGGTCTTCTTTGGCGCCCTCGCCATAGTGCTGGTGATCGAGGCCTGCCGCCGGATTTACGGCTTTGTCCTTCCGGTCCTGACGCTGGCCTTCATCGTCTACGGCCTGTTTGCCGAACATTTCCCCGGCATGTTCCAGACTTCCTCCATACCGATTGAACGCTTTGCGATGGAACTGCTCCTGTCCGATCAGGCCATGCTCGGCACAATCATGCAGATCCTCGCAACCATCGTGCTCGTTTATGTCGTGTTCGGTCACCTGCTGTTCACGATGGGCGGCGGGACGCTCTTCACGGACCTCGCTCTTGCTGCGATGGGCAAGTACCGCGGCGGTCCGGCAAAGGTCGCGGTGCTCGGGTCAGCTTTTTTCGGATCCATCTCGAACAGCGCCGTCGCCAATGTCGTCATTACCGGTTCGGTGACAATTCCGATGATGAAACGTATCGGCTACCGTCCGCAAATAGCCGGAGCGGTTGAGGCGACCGCATCTACCGGCGGGCTCGTGACGCCGCCTGTCATGAGCGCTGTCGCCTTCGTCATGGCCGAATACCTGCAGATGCCCTACGGCCAGGTCGTCATTGCCGCGATCATTCCGGCCCTGCTCTATTACGGGGCTCTCATTCTGCAGGTCGATCTCGAGGCTGGCCGCACCGGCATGCGCGGGCTGGAACCTTCGGAAATACCCAATGCATGGGACGTACTGAAGAAGGGTTGGCCATTCCTCATTCCCCTACCTGTGCTGATCTACACGCTCGTCTGGCTGCTGTGGCAGCCGGAAACCGCCGGCATGTTCGCCACCTTCGTATTGATCGCCGCGGGCTATTGGTTCGTTCGCGACAAGCCACTCCGCTGGTGGTACGACACCATTGCCGATGCCGGGGTTCAGGTGACGGAAATCATCATCGTCGGCCTTCTCGTCGGCATGATTCTCGGCGCAAGCTCGATGACCGGTCTCAGCTTCACGCTGACAGAACCGCTTCTGGCGCTTGGCGCCGTCAGCTCGTTTCTGCTGCTAGTCGCAACCGCGATCATCAGCCTGATCCTCGGCATGGGCCTGCCCGGCATTGCGATCTACTTCATGCAGGTAACGCTGATTGTGCCGGCCCTCGTGAAATTTGGTATCACGCCGATAGCGGCCCACTTCTTCATTTTCTACTACGGTGTGTTTTCGCTCATAACGCCGCCCGTGGCGGTCGCAGCCATGGCAGCTGCCGGCATAGCGAAATCCTCGCCCTGGGATACCGGCATCGAAGCGTGCAAGATGGGTATCGTCGCCTTCATCGTTCCCTTCGTCTTCGTCTACTCGCCGACACTTTTGGCGCAAGGCCCGTTGTGGCTGATCATGACGAACTTCCTTTCCGCTTCAGTCGGCGTTCTCGCCATTGGCGCGTCCCTGCGCGGCTACTTCCTGACCGGAATTTCGCTCCCTGTCCGCCTCGCGCTCTTCGCCGCAGCCATCGGATTGTTCCTGCCGGTCGACGGACACCACGCACTGGTCTTTGTCAACATCGGCTCACTTGCCGTCGTAGCTGTCCTGTTGGCGCTGAATGCCAAAGCATCGAAAACGCCGGGTACAAACGTCAAAGCAAGCAGCGCTGGCGGATAGTCTGTTTCTCGGCTGGTTCCCGAGGACCGTAATTCAAAAATGAAAAAAGGCCGCCTTTGCAGGCGGCCTTTTCGTATTGCTGAACGTTCAATGCCGATAGGGAGCGATCTTACTCGCCGGCCGGCATCGGCAACTGCGGCGCATCGCCTGCGCCTTCGCCCGAACCTTCCGCCAACGATGCTGCCTCGCGCTGCTCTACAATCATCTCGTCGCGCGTGGTGGCGATCTTGCGCATCTTGCTCATGGCAGCGCCGGTACCGGCCGGGATCAGGCGGCCGACGATGACGTTCTCCTTGAGGCCTTCGAGCGTGTCCATCTTGCCGTTGACGGCGGCTTCGGTGAGAACGCGCGTCGTTTCCTGGAAGGATGCGGCGGAGATGAACGACCGTGTCTGCAGGCTCGCCTTTGTGATGCCCAGCAGAACCGCGGTTCCGGTGGCGGGTTTGCGCCCTTCCGCCAGAGCCCGTTCGTTCGCCTCGTCCATTTCGATTCGATCGACCTGATCGCCCGGCAGGAACTCGGTCTCGCCCGGATCGGTTATATCCACCTTCTGCAGCATCTGACGGACAATCACCTCGATGTGCTTGTCGTTGATGTGTACGCCCTGCAACCGGTAGACTTCCTGGATTTCATTCACCAGGTAGGCTGCCAGTTCCTCGACACCCTTGATCGCAAGGATATCGTGAGGCGCCGGGTTGCCGTCGACAATGTAGTCGCCCTTTTCGATCACGTCGCCATCCTGCAGATGGATGTGCTTGCCCTTGGGAACGAGGTAATCGACGGGCTCCGCCCCCTCTTCCTGCGGGATGATCGAAATGCGCTGCTTGTTCTTGTAGTCCTTGCCGAACTCGACCGTGCCAGAGATCTCCGCAATGATCGCGTGGTCCTTGGGCCGACGCGCCTCGAAGAGTTCCGCCACCCGTGGCAGACCGCCTGTGAT
>JAPOIA010000279.1 GCA_029979185.1 Alphaproteobacteria bacterium
GGCAATGCTGCCGTATCTGTCGACGCAGAAATTTCCTTCCGAATGCAGCAGCCGTCCCAATGCTCCCGATTGGAGACGCCTACGCATTTCAGCGACGTTCGGATAGAAGCAACGGTCGTATCCCAGAGCCAGCAACGCGCCAGTTTCCTCTGCTGCCTCTTCCAGTGCGAGCGCTTCCTTGGCGCTTTGCGCAAGTGGCTTGATTGCCAGAACTGACTTGCCGGCTTGGAGTGCTGAGAGCGAATGCATGGCGTGCAGCGGCGCCGGGCCGCAGGAAATGACGCCATGGAGCGCCGGGTTGTCGAGTATTGTCGCATAATCGTCGCTCAACTCGATGCCGTGGCTGGCGGCGAAATCGGCGGACCGCTCCGGTCTTCCCACGACGGCCGCATTAATGCGCACACGGTCGGATTTGCCCTGTACCGCCTCGACGATACGGCGGCCCCATCCTCCCAGCCCAACAATTCCAAGCGCCAGCATCCGGACCTCCCTCGGGTGAGCGGCAACGACCGGGTTTCAACGCTTCTCCCGGCCTGAAGAAGACAGTATCGTGCGGAATACCGGGAACTGCAATCTGTCAAATGTGAAGCTTTCAGAGGGCGGCGCGTGCGCTGGCTCCGGGGCTGGACCGGGTTGCGGCATTGTTCTAGAAAACATCGGACAAGCTTTTGTCCGGGGCCGGTTGAGCCCTGTTTCAGGGGGGATCATGAACGAGCCGATCATCAGAGTGCGGGATATCGCATGGATTCGCCTGCAGTCTCCGGACCTCGATCAGGCCGAGAAGTTCCTGACGGACTTTGGCATGGCCAAGGCCGGGCGCACCGGCAATGCACTTTATATGCGCGGCACCGATGCGGAACACCACATCCATATTACGGAACTCGGGCCGCCGAAGGTTCTGTCCATCGGCTTTCATGCAGACAGCGAACGCGACCTGCAGCGGCTGGCTGAGCAGGCCAGCGGGGCTTCCGGCGTTGAAACGATCAACGAGCCCGGTGGCGGAAAGCGCGTTCGCTTGAGCGAGCATAACGGCTTTGGCATCGAGGTGGTTCACGGTCTCGATCGCGTTTCCGCCCTGCCTGTCCAGCGCTTCAAGTTCAACACAGGTCCGGACCGGCGAAGGCTTGGCGAAGTCACCCGTGTTTCGGTAGCGCCTTCGCAAGTCAAGCGCATTGGCCATGCGGTGATCAGTACGCCCGATATCAAGCAGTCGGTCGCATGGGCGCGGCGGCATCTCGGTTTCACACCATCCGAAGAGGTGCATGACGAAGCCGACCAGAACGAATTGCTGGCGAGCTTCATCCATGCCGATCGCGGCAAGGAGTTTGTCGATCATCACATCATGATGTTCGGGCGTCATGCGACAGCTGGCCTCAACCATGTATCGTTCGAAGTCCAGGACATCGACGATCTGTGGGCGGGACACGAATGGCTGATCAACCAGAAACATCGTCATTGCTGGGGGATCGGCCGCCATCTGCTGGGCAGCCAGATTTTCGACTATTGGAACGATCCCTGGGGCCGCCTGCACGAACACTGGACGGATTCAGATCGCGTCAATGCCGACCATCCCTATCGGCTGGTGCCGCGCAGCGAAGGGTTGCGTTCGCAATGGGGACCGCAGGCGCCGCAGGAATTTCGCGACGCGGCCAGCAAATAGATTTTTCTGAACAGCATCGGAACACACCATGGAAACACCAGTCACATTCCTTTCGGACGGTATCGAACTTGCCGGCGATTTGCATCTGCCGGACAATTATCAGCCGGGACAGAAGCTGCCGGCCTTCATCATCCTGCATGGTTTCATCGGCTCGAAGGATTCAAGCCACTCGGAACTTATCGCACGCATGATGACCGAATGGGGTTATGCGACGCTGCGGTTCGATTTCCGCGGCTGCGGCATGAGTGGCGGCAAGCGCGGCTACGTGCTGTGCCATGACCAGGTCTCCGATACCAAGAATGCGTTGAACTGGCTGGTGCAGCGGCCCGAGATCGATCCTGAGCGGATCGGCGTTATCGGCCACAGTTTCGGTGCGGCAGTGGCCTGTTATGCGGGTGCGATAGACCAGCGGTTTGCGGCCATCATATCGTCCTGCGGCTGGGGACATGGCGAGCGCAAGTTCCGCGGCCAGCATCCCGGGGAGATGTGGGACAAGTTCACGACAATGCTCGCCAACGCACGGGCCGAGAAAGAACGCACCGGCGTTGCGCCCATCGTCCCGCGCTTCGATGTTGTGCCGATGGCCGAGCATCTGCGCAAGAACCTGTCGCCGAAAGCGCAGATGGAAGTTTCCGCCGACACGGCGCAAAGCATGTACGATTTCAAGGCCGAGGAAATCATCCACTGGGTCAGCCCGCGGCCGATCCTCTTCCTGCATGGCGCAGACGATACGGTTACGCCGACGGAACAGTCGATCCGCATGTGGGAGCTGGCAGGCCAGCCGAAGGACCTTGTGCTGATTACCGGTACAGATCACTTCCCGCTTGCCGGTAATGACAGCCGTACGCGGGACATCATCAAGGGCTGGCTGGACAAGTATCTGCCGGTGTCAGGGTGATATAGAACCGTGAAGCGCTGCACGAGGACAGAGCGCGTTCTATCAAAACGTCTCGTCGGCGCGGCCTTCCATGCCTGCGCAGAAACCCTGCCGCGCGAGCCCGGCGCCTATGCTTTACTGATAGAGCTGACCGCGCCGCTTGAGGTAAATCTGCGTGGGCGGCCGGCGACAATGCTGGCGTCCGGAACCTATGTATATTGCGGGAGTGCTTACGGACCTGGCGGATTGCGCGCCCGTGTCGGCCGCCACATGCGCCGGGACAAGGCGCGGCGCTGGCATGTCGACCAGATCACTGGCGCCGGCGAAGTTACCGGCGCCTTCGTGTTTCCCGGCGGCAACGAATGTGCGCTCGTTGCCGCGCTTGCGGAGTTTCCGTCGCCAGTGCCCGGCTTCGGCAGCAGCGATTGCCGGACCTGCGCCAGCCATCTGCTTGCTGTGACGGTCAGGCAGCCGCCATGAAGGGAGGACCGCTCTCGATCGGAAGATCGGGATTGCGCGACCATTCGTTCCAGGATCCGAAATACATCCGGACATCCTTCACGCCGGCATTCTTGAGCGCCAGGAACGTGTTGGATGCGCGGGCGCCCTTGAAGCAATAGAGATAGACCGGCGTGTCGCGGGTTATTCCCGCCGTGGCGCATTCGGCAAGAATTTCCGGGCCGGACTTGAAACGCGAGCCTGCCGCACTCGGCTTCATCATGCGATACCATTCGAGCCAGCGAGCACCGGGGATGCGACCCTTGCGCGGGCAGAAGTCCTTGCCATAGGGCGATGAACTGTCGCCGATCCATTCGTCGACGTCGCGCACATCGAGAATGGCGATGTCGGGTTTGTCCAATGCGGCAAGCATGTCCGATGCATTGAGCATGATTGCCGCTGACGCGGGATCAACCGGAAAAGCGGCGTCGGAGACAGGCGGCGTCTCGGTCGAAACAGGTTGGTCTTCAGCAGTCCAGGCGTTGAAGCCGCCGTGCAGCACCTTGACGTTCTTGTAGCCCAGAGCAGTCAGCAGGAAATAACCACGGCAGGACTGACCGAAACCGCTGTAGGTACGTTTACCTCTCGCCACGTTTCTGCCCAGTTCAAAGACGGCACCGGCACCCCCATCACCGCTACGGCAGGCCCAGGCCCCGGCGATATC
>JAPOIA010000027.1 GCA_029979185.1 Alphaproteobacteria bacterium
GAGCCACGGACGCAAGATGATGGGCTGGCTTGGTCCCGGCCTGTCGGAAACCTGGCATACACTCGACTTCCTCAAAAAGGCCGGATGCAGCTATGTGGCCGATTGGGTGAACGACGATCTGCCCTACCGGATGAACAACGGGCTGTATTCCATTCCCTATTCGATCGAACTGAACGACATGCCGCTGTTCAACATGCCCAGCATTGCCAACGAGGAATTCCTGAAGCGGATTTGCGATGCCTTCGACACCCTGTACGAGGAAGGCGCGCAAGGTGGCCGGGTCATGGGGCTTGCTTTGCATCCGTTCCTGATCGGTACGCCCGGCCGGATCAAGGTCCTTGACAAGGCGCTGGCCTACATGCGCTCGCACGACCAGGTCTGGTTCGCACGCGGGGCGGAGATCATCGAGGCCTACAGGAGCCAGTTTCCGGCCTGACCGCGCCACGGCCTCAAATCTTTGATCGGGGTGGCTTGCGCGCCGCCGTCTGGCCTGCCACAAGCAGCGCATGCTTGGACTGAACGCCTTCTTCGAAGCCGTGCGGCAGGATTGCCGCGTCTGGCCGCTGATGCTGCTGATCTGTTGCACCATGATCGGCAGCGCACTGGTCGTGCCCATGCTGTCGCTCTACGCACAAACATTCGGCGTATCGGCAACGCTGGTCGGCATGCTGGTGACGATTTTCGGCGTCGGGCGGATTGTCGCCAATTTCCCCTCCGGATGGTTGAGCCAGCGGCTCGGGCGCCGGCCGCTTCTGGCCGCGGGGCCGGCGATTACCGCGATAGGCGCTGTCGGTGCTGCGCTTACGGGGGATTTCTATTGGCTTTTGTTCTGGCGTTTCATACAGGGCGTCGGTTCCGGCATGTACCAGACGGTTTCGCTGGCGGCGCTGGCGGACCTGTCGACGCCGCAGACCCGCAGCCGGCTGGTCGGCGCCTATCAGGCTGCCTTGCAGATCGGCGCCTCGATCGGTCCGTTCATCGGCGGCTATGTCGCAAAATATTTCGGCCTTGCCGCGCCGTTCTGGGTGCTATTCCTGATTGCGGTCGTGACCTGCATTCTGGCGCTTGTCACATTCAAGGACGTGCCGGTCACGACCAAGCAAACCCGCTCCATGTCCGGCGCGCTCGGCCGCCGCTCGGGGTTGATGGGCGTACCGTTCCTGTCGATCTCGCTGGTCAATGCGATCATGTTCTTTGCCCGCACGGCCTGCATGTTCCAGCTGATGCCGCTCATGGGGGTGGAAAAGTTCGGGCTCGATGTCGGCCATATCGGCATTGCCATCACGATCATAGCCTTTGCCATGCTGCTGGTGCTGCCTAGCGCCAGCCTGATGTGCGACAGGATGGGTTCGCGTTTCGCTGTGCTGCTTTCAAGCCTGCTGATCATGGTCGGGATCGGCCTTATCCTTCTCGGCAGCCACCCGGCCTGGTTCTGGGTTTCGATGCTGGTCTATGGCCTGGCGAGCGGCCTCAACAGCGCTGCCATCGGCGCCTATACGATAGAGGTTCTGCCGCGCCACAAGTATGGCGAGGGCATGGGGCTGCAGCGCACTATCAGCGACATCGGTTATGTGATCGGCCCGGTCTTTGCCGGTGTTGCCGCCGACCTCAGCGGCTACGGCAATGCCGGGGGCATCGTCGCCACGCTGGCGATGATCGGCCTTGTGACGGCGCTGTTCCTGTTTGCCAGCAATACCGCTGCAGCCGGACGACCCGTGCGGCCAGATTGACGTATGCTCCCCAGGTACGTTGCAACATGTTGCGATACTGATCGGCGACACCTTCAGAGTTTTCGCTTGGAGTTTTGCGCTCAAAAGCGTCTCACCAATTCGTGTTCGCTGCTGACCGCGTTGTGTAGGGCATGTTACCGCGCGATTTTCTAGATTGGCTCCGTTGCCGGAACAGGAGCCATCATGACATCAAACAGTCCCGGATTGTTTTTGCGCGAGGGAAATCCTGACGCCATTGCCGCATGCCGTCTGGCGGGTTTGGCATTCCTTAGCCATCGCAATTGCGCGCAGGACCATCTTGCCGACGCGCTGCGGTGCGATCCCGATATTGCCGAAGCCCATGTGCTTTCCGGCTTGCTCCACATCCTGATGGCGCGAACCGACACGCTGGAGCTTGCGCGGCGCGCTAGCCAGCGCACGCGGGTCATACTGGATCGCCGGGAACGCCATTCGTCCGTTGCGCCGATGGTAACAGCCCTTGCCTTGGCCTGTGACGGATACTGGCGCAAGGCAGCAGATGTGCTGGAGCAGGCGCTCGATCAGGCCGCGCCGGATCCTGTGCTGGTCAAGATTACGCATCTTCTGCGCTTCATGTCCGGCGATGCAGCGGGCATGCTGTCCCTGACGCAACCGTTCGCTGACAGGGATGGCGATCATGCGCCCGGTTTTGGCTTCATTCTGGGCTGTCATGCGTTTGCGCTTGAGGAAAACGGCCTGCTCGCGGAAGCCGAAGAGATGGCGCAGCTGGCGCTGCATCGCGAGCGGGACGATGTCTGGGCGATGCACGCGCTGGCGCATGTCTACGATGTCAGCAATCGCACCGGCGAGGGGCTCCTGTGGGTTGAGTCCGGGCGGCAGCACTGGACCGGCTGCAATAACTTCGCCAGCCACATGTGCTGGCATCTAGCGCTATTCAATCTCGATCGCGGGCGCGGTGAGCGGGCTCTGGAAATCTACGACAGGGACATTGCTCCGAACCGAACCGAAGATTTTCGCGATTTTGCCAATGCGGTTTCGCTCCTGACGCGATTGCAGCAGATGGGCGTGGATACCGGGCCGCGAATGGAAGCTCTGCATGGCGCGGCCGTGAAGCGGCTGGAAGACACGACTTATGTTTTTGCCAGTCTGCACTATCTCTTGCCCATGCTTGCGCACCGGGATTCAGCAACTGCGGAAAGGCTGATAGCGGGGCTGGAAAAGCGTGCAGCCGGGCAAGATGGGGATCAATCCTGCATAGCCCGGGATGTGGGCGTGCCGCTTGCCCGCATGCTGGCTGCCGCAGCCCGCGACAAGGAGCGGCGCGATGGGCTGGTTACGCTCGCTAAAGGCCTGCCGGGTATCGGTGGCAGCGTCGTGCAAAGAGACCTTTTTCTGAGATCGCTCATTCTGATGGCCGACGATGTATGCGATCATAAAACGACCAATGCGCTTCTTGCCCAGCGCAGCCGTATGCGTCAGGAAGACGCGTTTGCCAGAATGATGGATGCGCGCATGTGTTTCGGCGGCAGCACCGGAAGCCAGCACGTTGCGTGATGTGGGGATTTTGCTGGCGCAAGGAATTATTCCCGTGGCCTGTTCTTCAAAAAACAGTTTGCCCCGGTTATCAGATTGAAACTGGCTACGATGGCATTGCGGGCCGGTTTGCGCCAAATGGAATTTTGGAACGCCAATGAATGTAAACGCAGCCCCTCAAGATCCTACAGTGCATCATGCTGCGAGGCGGCCGCGCGATCCGCGCCTGGATTTTTTCCGGGGCGTTGGCATGTTCATCATCCTGATCGCCCATATTCCGTGGAATAACTGGACAAGCTGGATTCCGGCGCGTTTCGGGTTCAGCGATGCGACGGAGCTGTTCGTCTTTTGCTCGGGCATGGCCTCGGCCATTGCATTTGGCGGGGTCTACCGCCGGCGCGGCTGGCTAATGGGGACTGCGCGCATCCTGCTGCGCGTCTGGCAGGTGTACTCGGCACATATTGCGTCGTTTTTTCTCGTTCTTGCCCTGCTGTCATGGGCCGATCTGCACTTTGGCGAAGCACGCTATCTCAAGGCCATCCAGCTCGATTCGTTCTTTGCCATTGGCCCGGCGCGCATCATGCAGACCATGATGCTCACCTTCCTGCCGCCGTTCTTCGAAATCCTGCCGATGTATCTTTGCATCCTGGCGATGATACCGGTCGTCATGGCGCTGGCGCGCGTAAATGTGCGACTGGTGTTTGTCTGGATGATCGGACTGTGGCTGCTGGCCAATATCTGGAAGATCAATCTGCCAGCGCAGCCGGAAGGCGGGCGCGACTGGTTTTTCAATCCGCTGGCGTGGCAGTTAGTTTTCTTCAGCGGTTTTGCGCTGATGAGCGGCAGGATACCGGCGCCGCCGCGGGACAGGCGGCTGGTCTGGCTGTGAGTAGCCATTGTGGTCGCGGCAGCACCGTTTTCCTGCCGTAATGGTTTTTCCTGTTATCAGGGGTGGGGATATTTCCCGGTCCTGTCGCAAGTCCAGGACTGGCTCGGTCCCGTCATTACCAAGACCGACGAGGGGCTGTTCCGCTATATCCATTTCATGGCGACGGTCTATCTGGCCTGGTATCTTGCAGGCGAGCATGGATCGAACCTGAAGGGAGCGGCGGTCGACGTTATGATCAAGGTCGGGCAGCAAACACTGGCGGTGTTTCTGACCGGCCTGGTGGTGGCTCATGCGCTGGGAATTTTCCTCGACCGCCTTGGCCGTGGATTCTTTGTGACGGGATTTGCCAATCTGCTCGTCCTCGCCATACTCGTTGCCGCCGCCTATCTTACGGCATGGTTCAAGTCGTCGCCGTGGCGGGAGGCGCGCAAGGCGCATGAAGCAGGCGGGTTTGCGGCTGCCCCGCAAGCTGCCGCTGGCGGCGATGCCAGCGCAGACCCCGGAACCATGCGGCGTGTCTGAGAGCCGCAGCGTATTACAGTCGGCTTTACCTGAACTGTTTCCTTGACCATTAGCTGCACTTTTGCTGCAATGCCCGTTCAACAGTTCAGTCAGAGTGTCCCAGTGTCAGTTTTGTGCTGTCCCAAGCGCTTGCAGCCGGTTGCCGGAGCTGTTCTCGCGGCGGTTGCCGGGATGGTATGGCACGCGCCGTATGTTCGCGCCGGGGCCTTTCTGCAACCTCAGGGCCGGGGACAGGTCATTATCACCGGGCGTTTCGAGCGTTCAGATCGCTATTTTGACAATTTGGGCAGGCTCAGGCCCGTGCGCGACTATCGCAAGTTCGAGTTGCAGGCCTGGAGCGAATATGGCCTGAACGATGCGGTTACGCTGATCTTTGCCCCTTCATTCTCTGACATGCGGACCAGCGTACCGCCAACGCCGGTGCATCGCGAAATGTCGGTACGCAATATTTATGCGCGTGTGGAAGCGGGTGCCCGGTTTCGCCTTTTCAGGTCCGAAGACAGCGCCGCTTCGATTCAGGTGACAGCGGGATTGGGTGGCAAGGCCGGTGGCGGGGCAAGCTTTGGCTTGCGGCAGGAGGGCAACGAACTCGATATCCGCTTGCTGTATGGCCGAAATTTCGAAATTGCGAACAGGCGCGGCTTTGTGGATCTACAGGGCGGCTTTCGCCTCCGTTCCGGAGCGGCGGACGAGTGGCGGGTCGACATTACAACGGGACTGCATCTTCGCGAGCGCTGGATGCTGTTGCTGCAAAGTTTCAATCTGCTGGCCGGCAGGTACGGAACGTTTCAAGCAAAGCGAAGCTCCAAACTGCAGGCATCGCTGGTCTACCGTATCGACAGGAACTGGTCACTACAGGCATACGTTTTCACAACCATTGCCGCCCGCAACGCCCGGCGCGACAGCGGCATGATTGCCGCTGCCTGGCGCTCGTTCTAGGGCAGTTGCCGGGCAGACGCAGCTTACATGCGCGCAGTGAATGGCGCGATCAAAGCCTGCGCTTCGCGGATTGCGCCAGCCGTGATCGGGGTGATTTGCGCTGCCGATGCGGCCTTGACGGCAAAGGCGATGCGCGTGTCAGTATTTACCGGCTCAGGTAGCGCCTGGTTTTCTTCGAGTCCTTTGAGCATGGCGTCGAACTCGCGCCTTTCGGCCTCCCGTGCGCCGGACTGGACGGCCAGCGTCAGCGCCAGCGGTGCGAACAGGGAAACGTCCGCGCGCAACATGCGATAGATGTTGATGAAGCGCTTGACCTGCCGCGGTGTCGAGCCGGCCAGATCGCCGAGCGCGGTCAGCAGTTCAGGCTCGCCCGGGCGCATGGGCTCGTCGAGCCCGGATTCAGATGGAACCGGTTCTTTGACGGCCGTGGCCGGCGGCTTGCCGATTAGTGATTTTACCAGATCGCCGAATTCGCTGCCGTCCCGGGTATCTGTGCTGAAGGAAATCTGCACCAGCCGGGCGAGGGCGTCGTCAAGCTGCGACTTGCCAGTCGCTTCCGGATTTGCGTCTGCGTGGCCTGCCTTTTCCAGCCCCGCCTTCAGATGCCGGGGATCGACAGCGAAGGCGGTCACCATGCCGGTATTCGCCAGCAGGGCCTTTGTCTGTTGCATGAATGTGGCGGCCTGTTGCGGCGGCAGGCTATCGAGATTGTCGATTGCCACGACAATGCGCTGCGGTGCGCTTGCATCGCTTCCGCCGGCCATGCTTGCTGCGATTGCATCGAAGAAGCCGCGGGCGCGGCCGCGGGTTTCGCTGTCGCGCGGCGTGAAAGGCGAACGGGTGACGGTGCCTGGCGCGTTGCGTGCGGCGTCGGCGCGCAACTGGGCTTCCGACAGGCGGGTTGCCTGTGCACCGGCTTCTTTGGAGAGTTCCTCGACCCGCTCGGACTGTGCAGTGATCAGGTTATCGAGATCGCGGCGGCGGGTGTCCATGTCAGCGTTTAGCAGGGTCGAGCCGCGCTTGATCGGAGACAGGAAGCGGATGGCCCGGAAGATGTTCAACAGGATAGCGCCAGCGGCTGCGAAAACGGCCGCGAGCTTCAGCGTGTTGAACAGCGTGCCGTTGGCCTTGATCCAGGCGGTGACCGCTGCGAAACCCGAGAAACTGTCCTGAATCCGCGCGAGGAAATTCGTCAGCCAAAGGGGCGTAGTCTCGAACTGGCCGAAGAGCCATGCCAGGCCGGCAAACAGGATGGCCAGAACGATCAGCTTCATCTGGCCGCTGAAGGCCCACAGGGAATGCATGAAGACGCGGAATCGGCGGAACACGCCACCTTGCTCCGCATAGTCGCGCACCAGATCCTTATAGGTCGCGACGGGATCACCCGAGGTGAAGCCGAAGCCCGCCAGACGGCTCTCGATGCTACCGCGATTGCTGCGCGCATAGGCGTCGATGCGCGTTCCGGCGGAATCGTAGAGGACACTCTCGGTCAGCCGGGCGCGCCGGCCCTGTATTTCCTCGAGAGCCTGCTTCTCCGAATCCTGCCTCCGTCGCAGGTCGGTCAGGCGGTCGCTTTCCTCGCGCACCGTCTGTTGGGGATCGCCTGACCGAAGGGTGACGGCCTCCACCCAGGCGGCATAGGACAGCTGGCCGGGGCCTGGCGCGGTGAGGGCGTCATGCAGTGCGTTGGCAAGGGCGGTATCGGGATCGCTGGCTGTCGCGGCATCGACGCGCGCGGTGGCGATGCGTTTTATAAAAGGCGTTTGCGCCGCGCCCGAGGCGGCGCGGCCATAGGCAGATACATCGGCCAGCAATTTTGTCACAGCAAAGCTTTTGCCGGTACCTGCGGTTCCGAAAACACCGATGGACAAAGGCGTTTGGGTTCCGGCATGGGCGGCCAGTTCGGCCAGCCGGCGGATCGGTGCGGCAAATCCCAGCGCATCCGGCTGGATGCCGGTATCGCCGGAGAATACCGGCGGCTTGTGTGTGGGGGGCGGAGGGTCCAGCTCCACCGGAGGCGCCGAGGCGCCTTCGGCATCGAGGCTCACTGTGGCGCCGTTGCCGGCAGGTTTTCGCAGGCGATTGAGGATGCTGGCCACGATTATGCTCCTGAAAAAATGACTAACGGACCGCTGCCGACCGAAATCTCAAAAATCATCAATCGCAAAGTTCCGGCAAGCGGGAACGTTAGCGCCGCGCTCTAGCACATTTTTTTCCGACTTCACAATTGAACCCCGTTTATTGCCCGTAAATGAACAATAGCGTCGCCGGTCCGCTGTACCCTGTGTAACTCTGGTGATTCCGTAGTGCCGGACCGGGAAGGCCGCTACTTACGCCCGTTAAAGTGGCAATAGCGTGACTGGCTCTGCAGCCGGAGGCCCAGCCCGGAGTGCATTTGCCATTCGTGTGCCGAATTCTGCGCCAAAGCGTTTCCACTTTGCGGCGAAACGCTCTAAAAGGCGCTCATCTTCCAGACACCGGCTTGGCTGCGGGACCGCTCGGACCGTTGCTTCTGTCCCGCCCGCCGGACGAAAAGTTCAACAGTGTTCCGCGCGCCGGGGTTTGGCCGGCAGCGGATCGCAAATCTACGAGGGCAATCGCCAATGGCGCGGCAATTCATCTATCACATGCAGGGGCTTAACAAGGCCTACCCCGGGGGCAAGAAGGTACTGAACGACATCCATCTGTCGTTCTACCCCGACGCGAAGATCGGCGTGCTGGGCGTGAACGGCGCCGGCAAGTCGACCCTGCTGAAGATCATGGCCGGCATGGACAAGGAATATACCGGCGAGGCCTGGTCCGCCGAAGGCTCGACCGTTGGCTACCTGCCGCAGGAGCCGAAGCTGGACGAAACGCTCGACGTACGCGGCAATGTCATGCTCGGCGTCAAGGACAAGCAGGATATTCTTGATCGCTACAACGAACTGGCGATGAACTATTCGGACGAAACCGCCGACGAGATGACAAAGCTGCAGGACGAGATCGAGGCGCAGGGCCTGTGGGATCTCGACGCGCAGGTGGAACAGGCGATGGACGCTCTCGGCTGCCCGCCGGACGACTGGGACGTCAGCAAGCTGTCGGGCGGTGAACGCCGCCGCGTGGCCCTGTGCAAGCTGCTGCTGGAAAAGCCGGACCTGCTGCTGCTCGACGAACCGACCAACCACCTCGATGCGGAAACCGTGAACTGGCTGGAAGGCCATCTGCGGCAATATCCAGGCGCCATCCTGATTGTTACCCATGATCGCTACTTCCTCGACAATGTAACGAGCTGGATTCTCGAGCTGGATCGCGGCCGCGGTATACCCTACGAGGGCAATTATTCGTCCTGGCTGAAGCAGAAGCAGAAGCGGCTGGAGCAGGAGGGCCGCGAGGAAGAGGCGCGCCAGCGGGTGCTGGAAGCCGAAAGCGAGTGGATTGCCTCCTCGCCGCGCGCCCGCCAGGCCAAGAGCAAGGCGCGTATCCAGCGCTATGAGGAACTGGTCCAGAAGCAGAACGACAAGGCGCCCTCCACTGCACAGATCATCATTCCGGTGGCAGAGCGGCTGGGCAACAATGTGATCGATTTCCAGGGAATCAAGAAGGGCTTCGAGGACAAGCTGCTGATCGACGACCTGTCGTTCAAGCTGCCGCCGGGAGGCATCGTCGGCGTCATCGGTCCCAACGGCGCGGGCAAGACCACGCTGTTCCGGATGATCACCGGGCAGGAAAAGCCGGATGCCGGCGAGATCAAGATCGGCGAGTCGGTCCATCTCGGTTATGTCGACCAGTCCCGCGATGCACTCGACGACAAGAAGACGGTGTGGGAGGAAATCTCCGGCGGCAACGACGTCATCTATCTTGGCAAGCGCGAGATGAATTCACGCGGCTACTGCTCGGCCTTCAACTTCAAGGGACCCGACCAGCAGAAGAAGGTTGGCATGCTGTCGGGCGGTGAGCGCAACCGCGTGCATCTGGCCAAGATGCTCAAGAGCGGAGCCAATCTCCTGCTGCTCGACGAACCGACCAACGATCTCGACGTCGATACCCTGCGGGCGCTGGAAGACGCGCTGACCGATTTCGCCGGATGCGCGGTGATCATCAGCCATGATCGCTTCTTCCTCGACCGTATCGCCACGCATATGCTCGCCTTCGAAGGCGACAGCCATGTGGAATGGTTCGAGGGCAACTTCCAGGATTACGAGGAAGACAAAAAGCGCCGCCTCGGCATCGACAGCGTGATCCCGAAGCGGCTCAAGTACAAGAAGTTCTCGCGATAATATAAAACAGGCCGCGTTCTTTGGGACGCGGCCTTTTTCGTATCAGTGAACGCGTACGCTTCGCGTCACTGTCCTGTACTGCGCTGGAACGACCGAATAATAGACGCTGGCGGGGCGCGTCATCACGGTGCGGTAGCGTGTGGCGTACTGGGCCGGCTTGTTACGCCAGCAGCCGATGAGCTGTCCGTAGCGATCGGTCGAGTAGGTCCATACGCGGCGGGCCGGACTGATCATGACCGTTTCGGCAATCCGGCCATAGCTAGCGGGAACATGATGCGCGATGCGGCGGGCCGGGCTGACCATCACCTGCGTTGCGATCAGCTTGTAGCGAACCGGCATCGCGACGTAACGGGTTTGCTTCACTATTACGTTCTTCGTGTAACTGCCATAGACATAACTTTGCGCGCGGGGGCGCTGTAGCGAATACCCGTGTGGCGAATGGCCGGACGGATGTGATGGCGAATGTGGCGGCGCCCATGATGGCGCGCGGCGCGATGGTGGCGGATGTGATGGCGCTTGCCATGGTGGCGGACGGCGTGATGATTGCCGGCATGGTGCTTGTAGGCCTTGTGGCGCTTGTAGGCGCCGCCGGCGGAAGCGGCGCCGCTGGTAGCGACAAGGGCCGCCGCGATGGCAGCTATCAATAGGGATGTCTTCATGTTCGATACCTTTCCCGAAACGCAACGCTGGGTTGGATGTAGCCGCACAGTTTCTTGTTATCGTTTCATTCACCATGCTTTCGCATTGCAACGCAAGATTCATCGTTTGTTAACACTAATGGTTTTGCCCGCTGTGCGGATGACCCCCGTGGCGAGGGCTTCCCTGTCGGTACGAAGGCGATAGTTAACGTTCCCGGCCTGTGCTAGCGTCGGGCCATGGCTAAACTGCCGGGAGGAAGGATGAGCGAGGAAACTATTATCAACGGCTATGCCGGCACGGCAATTCGCGTTTTGTCGGCCAGTGCGCAGCGCGCTGCATTGACCGCCTGCGCCCAGGCCTATACCGGCCAGGCTGATCCAGCCAAACCGGCAATTCATTTCTTCTGGGCGACATCGGGTGCTGTGACCGATCGCATCAAGGCCGGTGAGCGCTACGACATCGTCGCAGCCGCAAACGGGGCGTTGCAAGCGCTCGCAGGCAAGTCGCTTGTATCGCCGGACATTCATCTGACAGGCGTTTCGCGCATCGCGTTGGGCATGCGGCGGGGTGAAACGCCGCCCGATATTTCGACCCCGGAAAAGTTCGCCCAGGCCCTGCGGGAGGCGCGGGCCTTTTCGCGCGGCGATCCGGCGGGCGGCGGCACGGCAGGGAACTTCCTTGCCGCCATGCTCGAACGGATCGGTGTGCTGGAAGAGACGCGGGCGAAATCCATCCTGCGTGTCGGCGGCTATAATGTCATGCGCGAAGTCGCAGCGGGGAATGCCGACTTCGGCCTCACCCAATCGACCGAAATCGTTGCAGTCGATGGGGTGGAAATCTCCGCCTGGCTGCCGGAAGCTCTGCAGATGGATACGGTCTATGCGCTTGCCGCAGGTCCCGGGGAGCCTTCTCCGCAGGCGCGGAACTTCCTGGCATTCGTCACTGGGCTTCAGGGACGCACGATCTACACACAGTCGGGATTTGCCGACGCTTGAAAGGGCTCGCAAACTGACGGGTTCAGCGGCGCCATTGCAAATTGTGTTCTCGCGGGTTTTACTTCCAGAATGCCGGCGGCGCGAAGATCGCCGGGAAACGGGAGGACTACGGAATGATATACCTGTCGACCCTGTGGCGGCTCGCAAGGCCGCTTGGACTGGTTGCGGGTGTCGCAATCGGCTCATCAGTCGCGCCATTGCAGGCCAGCGCCATCGAACTCGTGTACGGCACATGGGCAAGCCCCAAGCACAGCGCCATGCGCATGGGCATGAACCAGTATCTGAAGGCTGTAACCGCCGAGACGAAAGGCTCCGTGACCTGGAAATCGGTTGCCGGTGGGCAGCTTGTCGATGGCAAGGGCACATTGAAGGGCTTGCAGAACGGATTGATCGACGGTGGCTTTATCATTGCGCCATATACGCCGAGCAACCTGCCGGCCAGCGCGCTGGTGTTCAATTCAACCAAATACGGTAGCGATTCCGTCGCGGCATCCGGCGCGATGAATGAAGTGCTTCTGATGACCTGCAAGGAATGCATTGAGGAAGCGAAGAAGAACGGCATCATTCAACTTGGCAGCTATGCAGCAACGGCGTTTGTTTTCATGTGCCGCGGCAATCCGCGCTCATTGGTCGATATCAAGGGCAAGAAGATCCGGTCTGTCGGCGGTGGCGTGCCGCTGGTGCGGCTGGCCGGCGCCGTGCCGGTTGCGATGAATCCGGCGGAAGCCACCCAGGCGCTGCAACGCGGCGCACTGGATTGCGTGCACGGCGCGCCATCGTTCCTGATTTCCTTCGGCTATATCGATGTGGTGAATACGATTTTCACCTATCCGCTGGGTATCGGCGGTCCAACGACTTTTCTGGCGCTTGGTCGCAAGAAATGGACCGGGCTGACCCGGGAGCAGAAGTCTGCCCATATCAAGCATGCTGCAGGTTTCGTCGCGCAATCGACGATCGAGGCTTATGTGCTGAACGACAAGAAAGTCTTGGCGCGTGCAAAAGGCAAGGGCATCGTGCTGCATCCGGGTGGCAAGGATTTCGATGCGCTCGTCAAGAAGCGCATCGAAACGATGGACGCGCCCAATATCGCCAATGCGAAGAAGTTCGGTGTCAAGGATCCCAAGGCGATCATCGATGCCTATGCAAAGGCGTTCAAGAAGTGGCAGGGTCTTTCAAAGGACATCGGGCTGGATGTAGGAAAATTCAAGGCTGCGCTCAGTCGCGAAATCTACAGCAAGCTCGATCCGGACAAGATCTGACCCGAGCACTGCAAGGGCTGGCTCCCTCAGGGAACTGCCTTTCGGAAACACTGCGGCCGCCCCGGCGTCAGGAGCGGCCGCTTTCGCGTCCCGGCGGTTCGTGATACGCGGGAAGAGCGGAAAGCAACACCGGTACGTATCGGGGACGATAGATGGGCGCGGGGCTGATCGAAAAATTCGGTTTCTGGAACGACGACCAGAAAAGAATTGCTGCGGATATCAAGAAACGCATCGCCGCGGAAAATCTGCGTCTCATTCGCGTGGCCTGGGCTGACAGCCACGGTCACACGCGGGCCAAGGCAGTCTCCGTCCAGGCTTTCCTGAGCGCGCTCGACAATGGTTACAATACCAATGTCGCGACCTTCACGCTCGATGCTTCGGGCGGGCGGGTGTTCCGCTCGTTCGTTCGCGGTGGCGGCATGGGGCTGGACGAGATGACCGGTTCGCCAAACCTGATTATCGTACCGGATCCGGCAACCTTTCGCGTTCTGTCCTGGGCGCCGCGCACCGGCTGGATCCTGTGCGATGAATATTTCACCGACGGCAGGCCGTTTCATTTCTCCTCGCGTCAGATTCTGCGCAGGCAGGCCACTCGGCTTGCAGAGCGCGGTCTCGACATGCGTGTCGGACTGGAAAGCGAATGGTATCTGCGGCGGGTTGTGGCGGATGGCTATTCCGACGAGACTACGGCGCAACAGGGTCTCAAGGCCAGGCCCATCGCGACTGCACCGATCGAGCCCGGCTATTCCTATCATTCCGAAACCAATATGGACATGATGCAACCGGTGCTAGATGCGCTTGCAGACAGCTACGAAGCGCTCGGCCTGCCCCTCCGTTCGATCGAGAACGAGTTCGCACCCGGTCAGCTCGAGACAACTTTCGGTGCTCAGAGCGCCTTGCGCGCCGCAGACGATTACGTCCTGTTTCGCACGGCAACGCGGCAGGTATGCCGGCGCATGGGCTATTTCGCGTCATTCATGTGCAAGCCGAAATTTCCCGGCCATTACACCAACGGGTGGCACCTGCACCAGTCGCTTGTGGATGCAGCGAGTGGCACAAACCTTTGCATGCCGGAAGAAGTCGGCCATATCCTTTCTCCGCTCGGGCAATCGTGGCTGGCAGGCCTGCTCGATCACGCTGCCGGGTCGGCGGTATTTGCCACCCCTACGATCAACGGCTTCCGGCGCTTCCGCCCCAATTCACTGGCGCCAGACCGGGCCGGATGGGGCATAGATCATCGCGGGGCAATGATCAGGGTACTCGGCGGTCCTGGCGATACTGCAACGCGCTACGAAAACAGGCTTGGCGAACCTTCGGCCAATCCTTACCTGTTTATCGCCTCGCAGATTGTGGCTGGGCTGGACGGTATCGAACGCAAGCTGTCGCCGCCACCGCCCGACGATGCACCCTATGAGGCAGAGCGGCCGCTATTGCCCTCAACGCTCGGGGCCTCGCTCGAGGCGCTCGAAGCGGCGCAACTGTTCCGCAGCGAGTTCGGGGCCCTGTATATCGATTATTATCTGGCGCTGAAGCGTGCTGAACTCGAACGCTACCGCAAGGCGCTTGCTGACGCAGGTGAAGCGGAAGATCCCGATGTGGTTGCCGACTGGGAACAGAACGAATACCTTGATTTCTTCTGAGCGATTGCCGAAGGCATGGCAGATGACCTGCCTGACGGGAATGGGCTCATCGACAGGCCTGCAACAGCGCGAGGCGCTCCATGAATGTTCCTTTTTCGCCAGGGCAGACCGCCGGCGTGAATGCGTCCTACAATTTCGACCAGCTCGTCCATGAAGACAGGGTGCATCGTTCGATCTACACGGACGAGGCAATCTTCCGCATGGAGATGACGAAGATTTTCGGTGGGGTGTGGACCTACGTTGGGCACGAGAGCCAGATACCTGGCAATAACGACTTTATTACTGCGAAACTCGGCCTGCGACCGATCATCGTGGTGCGTGACTCGCGCGGTACGGTCCGCGTGCTTTACAACCGCTGCACTCATCGCGGAGCGACGGTATGCCGGCAGGAGAAGGGAACGGCGCGCGCTTTCGCCTGTCCCTATCATGGCTGGAGCTATTTCAATTCCGGCAAGATCAGCGGCGTTCCGTGGAGTGATGGATATGCGATCGACTTCTCGGAATCGAAATACAATCTCGCCCAGGTGCCGCGCGTTCAATCCTATCGCGGCTTTATCTTCGCGACGTTGAACATGGACATGCCTTCGCTCGAGGATTATCTGGGGCATGTCCGCCAACCGCTCGATGAATGGCTGGACCGGCACCCGACCGGCAATGTCGTTTATTGCGATGCCAACCGTTACAAGTTCAACGGCAACTGGAAACTGCTCTACGCGACGGATATCATGTCATCTTTTCACACCGTTCATTGCTGGCGATGGAAAACCGCTTTGTGAAGGGTGATGAGGCCGAGAAGGGGATGGCCTTCTACAAGAACAATCCCGACAATGGACCGGTCCATCTGAAATATTTCGGTAACGGCCATCACCTCAAGGACAAGAGGATGACCGTTCCCAAGCGGCCGGGCGCGCTGTGGGAGATTGAGGGCCCGACACCCGGCATGGAACATTACGAAACCCTGTTGCGCGAAAAGCTCGGCGAAAAGGCAGAAGCGGTGCTCGACCTTGCCTCGTCGGAGCCGATGAACATCAACATCTTTCCCAACCTGCATATCCTCGGCAATCATGTTCAGGTGTGCCAGCCCGTCTCGGTTACGGAAACAGATACGACATGGTGGGGCACGGCAGTAGTCGATCCCGAGAATGAACTGCATGGCCAGGTCGATGCCGTGAACGCCTTACGTATGCGCACGCAGGAACAGTTCCCGAATTTCGGAGAGGTCGACGATCTGATGAACTTCGAGGAAATCCAGGTCGGGCTGGCCGCAGAAGAAGACGAATGGGTCTACATGCACCGGGGTCTGGGTCTGCCGGAGCGTTACAGCGTCGACGAAAAGGGTGTCCTCAAAGGCCCGGCGACGGATGAAGTTTTCATGCGCGAGACCTACAAATTCTACAAGGAGCTGATGCAGGGTGAGCCGCGCATCGCAATTACGCGGGAGGTGAGCGGTGGCTGACGACCTGCAGCACGATACGTCGACCAGTTCCCATTACATCGGCGATGCGTTCTACCAGCGTCTGGTCACGGTATTAATGGATTGGCAAAGCGACGAGGCCGAGATCGCCGATGCGGGAATACGCGACATGTGCGCGCGCCTGCTGGCGAGGGAGGCGCGCCTTCTCGATCAGAACAGGCTCGACGATTGGGTCGCGATGTATGCGCGCGAGTGTGTGTACTGGGTGCCGGCGACGCCGAATGGCGGCGATCCGCGGCGTGAAATCGCCGTTTCCTTCGACGACCGGCGGCGGATGGAGGACAGGGTCTTTCGGTTGAAGAACGATTTTGCCTGGTCGCAGCGCCCGCAATCGCGCACGGCGCGCATCGTCTCGAATGTTGCAGTGTTTACGGGCCCCGATGCGGATTCACTGATGGTGCGATCGACGTTCCTGACCAGCGAATTCCAGGCCGGAAGCAAGCGTGTCTACACCGGTTGGAACGGGCACTGGATCCGCCGCGCAGACGACGGCTGGGAGATCGTTGCCAAGCAGGTCAACCTGATCGATTGCGACCAGAACCTGCGCAATCCGAGCATCGTGATCTGAGCATCGTGGTCTGAGCATAGCGCGCCGCAAGGGCGGATAAAACCAGCCGGCCTGTAAGCCGGGTTCTGTATGGCCTGACGCAAGCGCCAGACGTGGCGGCCATTCATCTGGGACGGCTGTCGCCAACCGCCTCTAGCAACCAACCCGGGCAGCGATGTAAAGACCCATCCGGAATGTCGCCATTCCTGTGCCGCCCCTATTTGGTTTTGCTCCCGGTGGGGTTTGCCATGCCGCTGCCATTGCTGGCCGCGCGGTGCGCTCTTACCGCACCTTTTCACCCTTACCTCGCGCCGGTCTCCCGGCGCCAGGCGGTTCGATCTCTGTGGCGCTATCCCTGGGGTCGCCCCCGCCGGAGGTTATCCGGCACCGTGTCTCCATGGAGCCCGGACTTTCCTCTGGCCTTGCGGCCAGCGGCCGCCCGGCCGACTGGTTCGATCAACGCTAGACGATTGGCGGCAAAAGGGGAAGGAACTTGTGACCGTGCGATTGCTTTAACGGTGCGCCATCAGCCGCTTGGCCTTGGCGCAGTAGCGCAGGGTTGCGCGTGACAGGCGTCCGGCGCCAGTGCCGGTCTGGTATCGCTTGACCGTTCCACAGACATTGTGGCGTGAGGATCGCCAGGCCCGGCCGAGATAGCGCATGCCGTATTTCACATTGGTCGGCGGATGCAGCAGCTGGCGAGGCGATCCACGGAACCCCATGGCGCGGGCAGTGCCGAGCCGGATCTGCATAAGTCCGTAGTTGCCGCGATGAACGATGCGCGGGCGGTAGCCGCTCTCGATCATCACCACCGCATGGGCGAGGCGAACCGGAACGCCATTGGCGGCCGCATGATGGGAAACCAGCGTGCGCAGCGCTGTGCGCGATGCGGGGTCCGCAAGTGCAGGCAGGCCTGCAACAATGGCGACAAGGGTTATCGCCATGCCCAGACAGTTGCGTCCTGTTGCGCCGGAAACGCGGCTTTCCAATTGTGCTCGAGAAAATGATGCTGGAGTAAAATGCATTGGGAAAATCCTTTTAAAACATAAATATGTGCTGTTTCCGTCCGGCTTTTCGCAGCGCCGATACGACAACCGATTAGGTGTGCAATGGGGCAGGAAAGCGGCGACCGGATTGGCAGTACGATGGCCGTGCTGATTCCGCATGGATTTCAGTGTGTGAAACAATCTGCCATTGTAGATTACTAACCATTTTTCATGAAAGATTTCAGTAGCCTGAATTATTCCACAATCGTGCCAATATCTGGCCTATGAAGGAATCGGTCGGACAGGACCGCCCCGCGTGGACCATGTCACGCCTTCCGCTGGAAGGCGGTTTCGTGGGGTCGCGTTTGTGCAAACTGGAGAAACACGATGAGGAAGACAGGTTTTGTGGTCGTTGCGCTTGGCGCGGCGTTGTTGATGGCGGGCTGCAACGGCACGCCGCGCGAACAGGCTGCTGCCCAGGGCGGTCTTCTGGGTGCGGCAACGGGCGCTTTGGTTGGCGCGGCGGTAACCGGCCGGGCCAGTGGCGCGCTGGCGGGTGCTGCGATCGGTGGTGCGAGCGGCGCAATCGTCGGTTCTGCAAGTGCTCCGCCGGACAACTATCGTGGCCGCCGCCGTTGCGCACGGGTCGGATACGACTATGACGGCAACCGGATCTGCCGCGAATACTACTACGATTAATCCAAAAAATCACATAGTTGTGAAATAGAGGAGCCTTTTTGCCGGAGCGGCGAAAAGGCTCTTTTCGTTTTGCGGCGGGCGCGGTACCTGTGGGTATGGACCGCTTTTCGCCAGACAGTTCTACCGTCGCCAGGGTCTGCCCGTCGCCGAATTGCAACGAGCGGCGTGGCGGCGAGTCCGGCCTTGCCCGTGAACCTGACATGCTGGTCCTGCACTACACCGGGGTTCATCCCGATGCCGAGGCTGCCTGGGTGAAGGAGCCGGGGCGGTGCGCGCTGGAGTGGCTGTGCAATCCGGATGCGCAGGTGTCTGCGCACTATCTTGTTGAATTGAATGGTGAAATAATCCAGATCGTGCCGGAAGGGATGCGTGCCTGGCATGCCGGCGCGAGCAGCTGGAAGGGCGAGAGCGACCTCAATTCGGCGTCGATCGGGATTGAAATCGTCAATCTCGGGCATGATCACGGCCTGCCGGATTTCCCGCAAATTCAGATAGATGCGGTGATTGCGCTGTGCAGCGATATTGTCTCCCGGCGCAAGATTGCGCCCGAGCGGGTGCTGGCGCATTCGGATATCGCGCCCGGGCGCAAGGCTGATCCGGGCGAAAAATTCCCATGGAATCAATTATTTACGAAGGTCGTGGGGCACTGGGCGCCGCCTGTCGCGATGTCACAGATCGGTCCCACGCTGGCCTCGGGCGCTAAGGGTAGGGGCGTGCTGGAGTTGCGGCAGCAGCTTGCGGATTACGGCTACGGCTTGCCTGTGAGCGATGAATACGATCGCTTGTGCGAGGCTATCGTATTGTCTTTCCAGCGGCATTTCCGCCCGGAAAAGTGCGATGGAATCGCCGATGCATCGACGCGTGCGACATTGCGGGAACTCCTGGGAATTCCCGCTAAAAGGCCTGTTTCCTGACCCCGGGAATTCCCGCAAATTCCCGCGCTGTAGCGTCTTCGTGCACCATGTCCTATGGTCGGCTCGACCTAAGCGAGGAGACATCATGACGACCTGTCTGATCACGGGAGCCAACCGCGGCATCGGCCTTGAACTTGCCCGCCAGTGCGCGGCGAACGGCCTGCAGGTTCTGGCAACCTGCCGCGATCCCGATCATGCCACTGCCCTGCAGGCGCTGGCGCAAGATTCGGAGGACAGGGTGACCGTGCTGCCGCTGGACGTGGCGTCCGGGCAGTCGGTGGCGGAACTGAAGCTGGCGCTTGGCGCGGCGCCCATCGACCTGCTGATCAACAATGCCGGCATCATGGGCCCCGATCCGCAGACGCCGCTGGCGATGGACTTCGATGGCTTTGCCGATGTGCTGAACGTCAACCTGCTTGGCGCGCTGCGGGTCACCCAGGCGCTGGTAGACAATGTCGCCGCTGCGAAGGGCAAGGTCGCGGTCATCTCCTCGATGATGGCGCAATATGAATTCGGCGGCACCAACAAGCTGGCCTATTGCGTCTCCAAGACGGCGGTAACCCGCGCCTTACACAT
>JAPOIA010000280.1 GCA_029979185.1 Alphaproteobacteria bacterium
TGCCCGCCGACAGGCCAACGATCTTGCCGGGGCCGATCATCTTTCGGACAATCGAGACCGGCATGTCGGTCTGGCCTACATGCAGGCCTTCGGCCTCTACGGCTATGGCTATATCAACCCGGTCGTTAATGATGAGCGGCACGCCAAGGGGCTGCAATACGGCTTTCACGGCCCGGGCGATTTCCAGGAACTCGCGCGTGCCGGCGTCCTTTTCACGCAATTGCACCATTGTTGTTCCGCCTTTCACGGCGGCGGCGACGATATCGGTGATGGCGCGGCCGCGCGACAGCGGGCGGTCGGTGACAAGGCAAAGGCGCCAGATTTTCGGATCGAAGGACATCATGGTTTCCTGGAGGGACGAAACGGATTCTGTTCGCCGCGACTCTAGCGCGAAGCAGCATAGTGGGCCAGTGCGACCAGGTCCCCATCGCTGGCGCTGGCAATGGCGGCTGACATTGTCGTATCGGCGCCCGGCCGTTTGTCCATGCGATAGGCGCGCATGGCTGCAATCATGTAGTCGATCCGCTGGCCGGAAAGACGAGGAATCTGCTCCACACCTTCCAGCTTCTTGCCGTGGCAGGATACGCAGAGCAGCTTTTCCGCAACAGGTTTGCCTTTAGCGACCAGCGCAGGGTCCGGTTTCGGGCCGGTAAGTATTGGCACGAGCTTCGAGAAATAGGCGGACAGAGACTGGATATCCTCGTCCGTGAGGTCCTTCACGAATTCGGCCATTTCCTTTACCGGCCGAACGCCTTCGCGCATGAGGACAAGCTGGTTCAGCAGGAAATATTCCGGCTGGCCGGCGAGCGAGGGAATCTTTTCCATCTGCGAATTGCCGTCCGCGCCATGACAGGTCTTGCAGACCTCGATGCGTTCGCGCAATTTTGCGGAAACCGGCGGAGGAACTTGCGCCAGCGCCTGAAGGCTGCTGGCAACGAGCAGGGCGGCCGCAAGGAATATTCCTTGCGACCGGTATTTTCCGGACCTTTCAGCCATGGCTTATTTCGCGCCGCTGTAGCTGATCCGGTAGGTAGCGCCATTCGTTTCGTCGGAAACGAGCAGGGCGCCGTCGGGCATCTGCATCACATAGGACGGACGTCCGTAGAACTTGTTGCCGTCGTTGTCGAGAAGCCCTTGCAGGAACGGTTCGATCTTCGCGCTACCATCGGCCTGGGGCCTTGCAACGACGACATCGTAGCCATATTTGTTTTCGCGGTTCCACGAGCCGTGCCGGGCGATGAAGGCAACGTTCCTGTAGGCTGCCGGGAACATAGCACCGGTGTAGAACTTGATGCCGAGCGCTGCGGCATGGGGTCCGAGCAGGGCCGCCGGCATTGTCACACCGGCGCAGGCGTTCGGTATCTTCACGTTCTGGTCGGCAATGCCATTGGCGTGGCAATAGGGAAATCCATAGAAGGCGCCTTCGTTGTTTTTGGCGACGCGGTTGAGTTCGTCCTCGGGGCCTTCGTTCCCCGCCCAGTCGCGGCCATTGTCCGTGAACCACAATTCCTTTGTTTCCGGATGCCAGTCGAAGCCAACCGTATTGCGGATGCCGCGCGCAACGATTTCCATGCCGGTACCGTCAGCATTGTAGCGGCGGATGTGGCCGCGGATGCCGTTGTTGATTTCGCAGATGTTACAGTTCGCACCAACTTGCACATACATCTTACCATCCGGACCAAATGCCACGTATTTCCAGTTGTGATGGATTTCCGGGGGCAGATTGTACGCCTTTGTCAGTTCGACGGGCTTGCCCGGCTTGTCGAGATTCTTTTCTATAATGTCGTACCGATAGACGCGGTGAATCGAGAACACGTAAAGCGAGCCATTGCGGAATTCGATCCCGTTCGGATGGGTAAGGCCCTTGGCGATTATCTTGACCTCGCGCTTGCCACCCTTGTCGACTATCGCATAGACGCGGCCGATGGCGCGCGAACCCATGAAGATCGTACCGCCCGGTGCACGAACCATCGTGCGTCCGCCTGCATGGCCGTGGGAATAGATTTCAGCCTTGAAGCCGGCCGGCAGCTTGATCTTGTCGAGTGGTATCTTGTCCGGCTTTGGTGCGATCGGCGGAGTGCGGTGCGGGCGCAGGGTTCGGGCCTGTCCGCTGGCGCCAGCATTGGTCTTGTCCATACGGCTCATGCCCGGCGGTCCCTGGGCAATCGAGGGGGAGAGGCCGAATGCGGTAGCGGCAACAGCCGCCGCGAAGCCGAGCGAAAGGGTTCTGACAATGGCAGACATATGTGTTTCCTCCGTTTCCCGGTTTACCAAACCGGTTTTCGAACGTGCCTCTTGCGGGCAGTTCCGGGGAGATCCTATGTCAGACCCGCAGTTGGTGCAATTGCTAAGTCACTGGCGTTGGACGGGAATTTTGCTCCTGATATTCCGCTTCAGACGTCCTTTTCCGCCAGCTTCGCCTGCTGTGTAGCGACGTTTTCCAATGCAACGATCCAGTGCTGGGCCATGTTGGCCGCGCGCTGTGTCACAAGATCGGCCAGCGGTTCCGGCATCGTTGCGTAGGACGCTTCCTTCCAGACGGCCAGCCAGCGCTCGAAATGTTCGACCTTGAGGTTCAGGTTTACATGTGGCGGTAACGGCATGCCACTGTAGCGTTCGGTGCCAAGCACCATGCGGGACCAGAAGTCGACCATGGTCTGCATATGGCCGGGCAGGTCGTGCACTGCGCCGGAGAATATCGGCCCTATCAGCGCATCCTCGCGAACGATTTCGTAGAAGCGGGCGACGCCATCCTGCAGCGCCTTCTCGATGATCTCCCGGGCCTGGCGCTCCTGTTCGGGCGTGACGCCACTGGCAGCGGCCGCTTCGGCTATGCGGGCATCCTCGCCATTGGGGCTCTTGTCTTCGGGATTGATCATGGGCGTCCTTTGCAGCGATGTTGCCCGACATAACCAGCATCTGCCGCAGGCGGCAATCCCGCGTGATGCGCTTATTGCGCGCAGTGCCGGTTTCCCTGCGAATGGCAGGTGACTTCCGGGCCTCGCGCCGTTACAGGTGGGAACATATTTCAAAATCTGGATATAAGCTTGGGCCTTCCACCATGACCGCAGCCATAGCCGTCGACCAGATGCAGATCGATGTGGCAACTGCCCGCAACAACATCTGGCGGCTGTCCGCCGCGCAGGCGCTTGCCGGCGCCAACGCGACCGTCATCATGACAACGGGTGCGGTCGTCGGCTCGGTTCTGGCGCCTTCGCTTGCCTGGGCGACAGTGCCAGTCTCGACCATGGTGGTAGGAACAGCCTTGGGGACTCTGCCGGCTGGCCATATCGCGCGTCATCACGGGCGCAAGGCGGCTTTTTTCATGGGGACCGGCACCGGCTTCGTATCCTGCATGCTGGCAGCCTTCGCCATCGTTGTCGGTTCTTTTGCGCTGTTTTGCTTCGCGACGCTGATCGGCGGAATGTATCAGGCGGTGAACCATTCCTTCCGCTTTGCGGCTACGGACGGCGTCAGCCCGGCGCTGCGCCCGAAGGCGATTTCCTGGGTGATGGCTGGGGGCATCTTTTCCGGTGTTATCGGGCCGCAGATCGTCAATGTAACGATGAATATGTGGCTGCCCTACATGTTCGCGGCTAGTTTCGTGGCCATGGGCTTCGTGGCGCTTCTGTGCATGTGGGTTCTGTCGGG
>JAPOIA010000281.1 GCA_029979185.1 Alphaproteobacteria bacterium
ACCTTGCGGCCGACCCCATTTTTCCAAACCGTTGCGATCCGGATCAGCGCTTGCTGAACTGGAAGCTGCGGCGGGCCTTGGCGCGACCGTACTTCTTGCGTTCGACGACACGCGAGTCGCGGGTCAGGAAGCCTTCCTTTTTCAGGGCAGAGCGCAGTTCCGGCTCATAGTGGGTCAGCGCCTTGGACAGGCCGTGACGCACTGCGCCGGCCTGACCGGACAGACCGCCACCGGCAACCGTGACCATGAGGTCGTACTGACCGCTGCGATTGGCGACGACCAGCGGCTGCTGCACGATCATCCGCAGCACCGGGCGAGCGAAATAGGTATCAAATTCGCGGCCGTTGACGGTGATCTTGCCGGAGCCCGGCTTGATCCAGACGCGGGCGACTGCATCCTTGCGCTTGCCGGTAGCATAGGCGCGACCTTGCTTGTCAAGCTTCTGCTCATACTTCGGAGCCTCTTCTGCCGGCGCAGTCGTTGCGTCCTTGAGGTCCTGGAGCGAGGAAAGGGTTGTCTCGGCCATATTATGCGCTCCGCTTGTTCTTCGGATTCAGCGCCCCGACGTCGAGGGCTACCGGATTCTGAGCCGCGTGGGGATGTTCGGGTCCGGCGTAAACGCGCAGGTTGCGCATCTGCTGACGGCCCAGCGGGCCGCGCGGAATCATCCGTTCAACAGCCTTTTCGACGATCCTCTCGGGGAAACGGCCTTCGATGATCGCCCGTGCAGAGCGTTCCTTGATGCCGCCCGGATATCCGGTGTGATGATAATACTTCTTCTGATCAAGCTTGCGGCCGGTCAGGACGACCTTGTCCGCGTTGACCACGATGACATTGTCGCCATCGTCCACATGGGGCGTGAAGGAAGGCTTGTTTTTGCCGCGCAGGATGTTGGCGACAATCGTTGCAAGGCGGCCTACCACAAGGCCTTCTGCATCGATCACCACCCAGGACTTCTGCACGTCGGCTGGCTTTGTCGCCGTCGTATTGTTGTACATGGTGAATTTTTCCGGATTAGCTGATTTCCACGCCCGGACCGGAAAAGCCCTGCCCGGCAGCGGAAGAACCCGGCTTATAGAAGCGGCCCCGGCGACACGTCAACAGAATTCTTTGCCCAGAAAGCCAAAAAATCCCCGTACAGCAGACACTTTTTCTATATGGTATCATATTACCGTTGAATAAATCTTGCTCCCGTGCCCGTTTCCACCCGTTAGAGCGGCGTTTACACAATTTCTGTAAGTAAAGACGTGAACTTATTGATCGCAAATACATTGCAGCGCCGACCAGCTTTACACCAGAGCGAGCCATGAACGCCCACACCGATCCCGCAATCAGCAACGCAACGCCGGTGGACACACTTCCCGCACCGGCAATGAAAATGGCAAAGGATCAACACATTAAGCTGATCTCTCAGCCGTCGATCGTGGCTTCGGTTCTCGCATTCGACGCGATCGCCATCCTGCTGAGCGGCTTCGCGACCGGCCTTCCGTGGCTGCGCAACGCAGATGTGGGCTGGCTGCTATTCACCACGGTGGTATTCGGGGCTGCCGCAATTGCGATGACAGGACTACGCAAGTGCTGGACCTATACAATTCCAGCCCTAGCCGGCCTGACCCGGCAACTGGCACTGACCGGTCTCTGGCTCTTTGTCGCAATGTCGTCCCTGATCGTCGTCAGCTTTCTTGCCAATCTCCCGTCTGCCGGTTTGAAACCCTGGATCGCCTGGTGGTTCGCCGGCGGCTGGAGCATCCTGGCCGCGAGCCGTATCGGACTTTCCGTCTGGCTCAAGCGACAGGCGCGCGCCGGCACGCTTGCCCGCCGCACGGTTATCGCGGGCGGTGGTGAAGCAGCAGAAACGTTGATTGAGCAGCTGGGCAAATCCGGCAATTCCGACATCAAGATCCTCGGCCTGTTCGACGACCGCGGTGGGGCCCGCTCTCCCGATCAGGTTGGCGGCTACGCTAAACTTGGAACGTTTAACGAACTCGCCGAATTCTGCCGGATTCAGAAAATCGACCTGATCATCGTAGCTCTGCCCCCCGCTGCGGAAGAACGTATTCTGCATCTCCTCAAGAAGTTGTGGGTGCTGCCGATAGACATTCGCATCAGCGCCCATGGATCGAAGCTGAAACTGCGCGAGCGCGCCTATTCGCGCATCGGCAATGTTCCGTTCCTGCCGATCTTCGACAAGCCGATGTCCGATTGGGGCCATGCGATGAAAACCATCGAGGACCGGGTGATATCCGCACTTGCCCTGCTCGCATTGTCTCCCCTGTTTGCCGTGGTTGCCGCCGCAATCAAGCTGAATTCCCGTGGCCCCGTTTTTTTCAGGCAGATCCGCTACGGCTTCAATAACGAGCCGATCCACGTTATGAAATTCCGCTCCATGTATGTCGACCAGTGCGATTCCCGCGCAACGAAACTCGTGACCAAGGACGACCCGCGCGTCACCTCGGTCGGGCGTTTCATCCGCAAGACCTCCATCGACGAGTTGCCGCAGCTGATAAACGTCCTGCGCGGCGACCTTTCGCTGGTGGGTCCCCGTCCCCATGCCATGCAGGCAAAGGCAGGAGGCATGGTCTATGACGAGGCGGTCGACGGCTACTTCGCCCGCCACAAGATGAAGCCGGGCATCACCGGCTGGGCCCAGATCAATGGCTGGCGCGGCGAAACCGACACGCTGGAAAAGATCGAACAGCGCGTTGCACACGACCTGCACTATATCGAGAACTGGTCGCTGCTGCTCGACATTTACATTCTCATCAAGACGCCGCTGTCGCTGCTGGATACGAAAAACGCCTATTAGAGGTTCAGGTATCAGGGCAATCCGCTTGTAAATCCCCACGATCTATGGAAAACCGGCCTGTACCGGCTTTCCTACAGGTCACGCGCATGCGCAAACTGCGGCCCCGAAAAATCGTTCTGGCAGTCATAGCCCTGGCTATGGCATTCTATCTCGTGCCATGGCTGGCAGCTTTCTACATCGCTGCGGGCCTGCTCGACGTCATACGCAACGACAAGCGCGATAGCGAACTGTTCACCCGCTATTTTCTCGGCAACGGCTATGTGACCTGGCTGCTCTCGCCCTTCAACCTGCTGGTCGACCTGTTTTCGTCGAGGAACAAGCGCGTCTATGCGATCGAGGATTTTCCGGAAGACAGCCAGCGGGAAATCCGCAATCTGCTGAAAACCTGCGACGACAATCGCGAAGCGATCATTGCGCAATGCGACAGGGCCTTCGAGTCCGGCCGCCGCGGCATGTTCATCTATCGCTGGTTTGGCAAGCAGCACAACAAGGATATTCCCGGCTTCAACAGCCCGGACAAGGCCATCAAGACAATAGCCGTATCCATCTTCGATGGCCGCGAGGCGACGTCCTTCCACTTCGGCCCGCTACGCCTGACGATGCGTCTTCTGTACAATCTTACGCCGGTCAACAGCGACGGCATATTCATCGAATGCGGCAATACGAAACACTATTGGCACAACAATCCGCTGTTCATTTTCGATGACACATTGATGCATCGCTCCGTGAACGAGCACGACGCGCGCCGCTACTGCATGTTTGTCGATGTGGTGCGCCCGTCGCCCTTTACCGGTCTGATCGCAACTTTGGTGGAACCGGTGACAGCCATTGCCGAACC
>JAPOIA010000282.1 GCA_029979185.1 Alphaproteobacteria bacterium
GCAAGGCCGGGCGGGTTCTGGCCGCCGCGGCGGAGTAGGCAAAATCGTACGCCGCCATGCAGCACAGAACCTACGCGCAAACAAGCATCGCGCTGCTCTGCCTGCTTGGCATGACCACCCTGTACTATGTCTTCGCCGGTCGACGGACCGAGGCCATGGATTCGGTCACCTGGTACATCCTGCTGATCCTGTTCCTGGTTGAGGCCTTCCGGCTGAAGTTTGCGCAATCGGCGCACGCCATTCAGACGATCCGGCTGATACGCGCTGCCGCCATCTTCGTGCTGGTGCTGACCCTCGGTCTCTATCTGCGGGAACGTCAATGGGTCGACTCCATCAACATGGCGCTTTGGCTTTCGGTCGTTGCCTTGATGGAACTGGAAGTCCGAAGGCCGGAGCTGATAGAGGCGCACCCCAATGCGTTTTCGCGCACGGCCGCCTGCCTGTATCTTGGACTGGCGCTCGTGGTCATGCTCTGGCTGTTCCAGCGCAAATGGATTGACGCCTGGGACGCCGCGCTCTGGCTTGCCGCTTTCGGGGCGCTGGAACTCAACCTGCTGACGCACGGTTCGCCCGATGCCGGCGAAGGGCAGGGCAGTCTAACCGCGTCTGACCGGCATGCGGCCGGGTGAGCCAAAGTCGCTTCACGTTCAGGGAATTCGGAAATAACGATAGCGGCGCCCATGTCCTTGGAGAGGCCGGAAGGGGCTGGGGGGAGACCAGTCCTCGTCCAAGGCAAGGGATCGCCGCTATAAATGGGGGGCAATACGCACCATCCCCGTTACTTGCGTGCCGTTAATCTCACGGCTTCGCACCCACTAACTATTCAGTGACTTTGTGGTTGCAAGAGGGCGGCGCGAAATTTTTGACCTGGATCAGCGGTGACTTGACTGTTTGCGCCAACCGGAATCTGGAGTTCTACCAGTAGCCCTGCATCAACTGGCGCGCCCAGTCCGGCTCGCGGAAATCGCCGCGCGGCTGGAAGCCGGACATCACCGGCTTGAGGGCTAGCACTGGCGAGCCGTCGATGGCATCGAGCCCGCTGACCTTCAGTACCCGCCCTTCCACCGATACGACCCTGCAAATTGTTGCGCCGATACGATTGGGCCGATCCTTGCCGCGCTGCGCGAAGATGCCGATCTTCGGCCAGTCCTCGCGCCCCCGCGGGTGGCGGGCGCCCAGGTTGACGTCGCCGTCCGGCACCTTGTGAAAGAGATAGATCACCTCGACATGCGAAAAGCTGTCGAGACCTAGAAGGGCATCGTCACCGAAGCGTGAGCCATCCAGTTCAATGGTTGTCGGCAGGTTGTCCCAGTCGTCGTCTATGGGTTCGCTGCGTGCGCATTGGACAAAGCCGATTGGCGTGACGCGGGCTGGTGCAGTCAAATCCGTCCTCCATTGGGTCCTGGAACCTGAATATTTTCCGGCGCATCATACCGGGTTTTTCAATCGCGAATATTTTACCGGAACGCCATCTGGTGTTGACCGTTAGCAATATTACGTTAACCACAGGCTCGTACAGCCTGCCATGAACACGGATCAAACCGCGACTCCCGGAGACGCAACATGAGACAGTTTGTGATTGCTGCAGGACTACTCCTCGCCACCGCAGCCTGGGCCCACGGCCCGAAGCCGTCTAGCACCGCGGCAGTCTCCGATACGGAGTGCCACCGCATCTGGGCCAGCGCCGACGCCAATCGCGACCGGGTCCTTACACGCGATGAATTTGCCGACTTCTATGCCCGCAAGGCGCAGGTGAACCAGCGCGTTTCTTTGATGCAGTGTGGCGAGCCAAAAGCGCCGTTTACGGCAAGGCTGTAGGCGCTCCCAGTCGCAACATCGAAAAACTGGCTACCCGTAAAACTCGCGCACCAGCGCCGCCATTTCGTCGCGTGTTGGCATGAAAGGGCTTGAGGCGTTGAAGTGGCTGCCGTGGGCATCGTCGATCATTTCCTCGATGTCGCCGTCGCCATAGCCGTAGTCGCGCATGTTCTTTGGCATGTCGAGACGCTCGTTGAGGGCAGCGAAGGCATCGCTGACCCTGTCGCCGCCGCTGAGACCGAGCGCCGTCGCAATCAGCTTCATCTTTTCCGGCGCGTGCTGTTCCGCCAGCCTGGTGCACAGGGGCAGGGCGATGGCGACCATCGTGCCGTGGTGGAAACCGCGATCGCCAAATGTTCCGGCCAGCGCATGCACCGGGCCAAGCCCCTTGTGGATAGCGGTACCGCCGGCGACGGATGCCAGTTGCATCTCGGCGCGCGCGCGCTTGTTTGTGCCGTCGCGATAGGCGGTCTCGACATTGTTGAAGGCGCGCGCAATGCCGTCCAGCGCAATGATGTCGACATAGGGCGAATGGTTCTTCGATAAAAATCCCTCGACGCAGTGGGCCAGCGCATCGACGCCCGTGCCGGCGGTCAGCCGCGGCGGCAGGCTCAGCGTCAGCTCCGGGTCGCAGATCGCGACCTTCGGGATCGAGAAGCGGCTTGCTGCACCGACCGAGCGGGTCGTCGCGGTGGGGTGGATGCCTGCCCCCGGAGAAACCTCACTGCCGGAACCGGAAGTCGTCGGGATCGTCACGATGGGCACCAGCGGAAAGTTGATGTTCTGCGGTTTGCCGTGGAAATCGCTCAACGGCCGCCCGGAGGTGACCATGGCAGCCACTGCCTTGACCGTATCGATCACCGAGCCGCCGCCAATGGCGACAATGCCGTCGCATTGCTGCTGGACGTAGATGGCGGCCGTATTTTCGCAACCCTCAACCGTGGGGTTTTCCGGCACTTCGGTATAGGTGGCGAACTTGTTGCTCGCCATGGCGTCGGTCACCTGGGAAAAAACCCCCGCCGCGACAAGGCCGGAATCTGTCGCCAGCAATGGCCGCTTAACGCCCAGAAGCGCCAGTTCCGCCGGTAGCCGCTTGATCGCGCCATGATCCAGAATGATTTTCGGCAGTTGAAATTCCATGGCGCGGTTCCCTGAATACGAGTTGTTGACTGCCATGGATGCTGCCGCAGCCAGAGCACTCTTGCAAGCGGGAAGGATCGTGACGCGAGATGGATTGCGCAGCAGCGTGAATTGCAGCGCATCCCCGGGCCCGCCCCGGAGACTGCCGCCGGCGAAATGGCCGGCGGCGATGATGATGCAACTGTCTATTTCACGGTGACGGTAATGCGCTGCGACACGACCAGCGGGTTGAAGGGAATGTGGTTCATGTCGCCCAGCACCAGTTGCTGCGTGTGTTTGCCGGGGCTGAGCGTCACCATGGTCTCCGTCTGACCGCCACCAAAATGCTTGTGATGCTTGTCGGCGGGCAGATTGGCGGTGAGTTCCTCCTTGCCGTTCGGGCCCTTGCCGAGGGCGGGCCGGTCTATCAGCAGGTGGTGATGCCCCGTCTTGGCCTTGTTGACTCCCGCCGGCGCCACACCCATGGCGGAGAGGCCGAATTGAACCTTGAACGGGCTCTTGACGGTAGCGCCGTCCTTCAGGGTCAGAAAATAGACCCTGGCTCCTTTCGCGACTGTGTTCCCTCCTCGAAAGCGACGCCGGTGCTGGCGAGCGCTACAAGTG
>JAPOIA010000283.1 GCA_029979185.1 Alphaproteobacteria bacterium
CCAATCACAATCTGCCCCTCGCGGGTGCGCAGATAACCCAGCTCGCCGAACACACTTGCCGTGATGCCAATGCTGGTGGCTGTCATCGAAGCGCCAGCGAAACCCAGCTTGCGCACACTTGAGGTGTCCCGATTGGCAAAGTCGGGATGGGTCACGACATCATGGTATAGTGTTGGTACGAGATACAGGTTGCTGACCTGTTCCTGTTCGATCAGTTGCAGGGCCCGCGCCGCATCGAAACGTGGCTGACATACGAACACGCCGTTGATGGCAGCCATAGCCAGCAGGGATCGTACGCCCATCGTATGGTAGAGCGGCATCACCCCAAGCGTTACCTCGCCGATGCCGTAGCTATTCTGCGCCACATGGGCAATGGCTGCTGCTCGCTCCGCCCGGTGGCGGCGCGGCACCCCCTTGCCCTGTCCGGTTGTGCCGGAAGTGTAGAACATGAGCGAATAGTCTTCCGGGCCTGCTTTGCTCTCGTTGTATGCAGCTTTGGTTCTCAAAAGATCTTCGTAGGAAACGGTACCACCAGATGCATCGCCTACCGCAATGCGGGGCAGGTTTTTCGCGCGCTGCGATCCCGCCACGGCCTCCGCGGTGGCAGATTCGAATACCAGTCCGCGTGCTTCGGAATTTTCCAGGAAAAAGTCGATCTCTTCCGGCTTGGCGCGCCAGTTGATGGGGGTAACAACAATGCCTGCAAGCTGTGTTGCCCAGTGGATGACAGCCATTTCGATACGGTTTTGCAGGACAACGAGGAGGTGCTCGCCTTTGGAGATGCTCGCCGCTTCAAGTCCGGAGGCGACCCGCAATGCTGCCTCCAGCAATTCGGCATAAGTATAGCGAATGTCGCCATCCACCAGCGCCAGGCGTCCCGGGTCGCGTTCGGCCGATGCAACGAGTTGGGTGCCTACATCAAACATGCGTTTCGTCCCGTTCCTTCTTTTTGTCGGCGATCGTCTCGAGGGCTGCGCGCACGATTCCGGTATATCCGGTGCAGCGGCACAGATGGCCACTCAACATATCGCGCACCGCCGCTTCGTCGGCATCCGGATTTTCCGTCAGGAAGTGATCCAGCGACATCAGGATTCCGGCGGTGCAGAAGCCGCATTGCAGTGCATGGTTGCGAGCCATGGCCGCTTGCAGAACCGAGAACGATCCGTCGTCCCGGGACAGGCCCTCGATCGTGTCGATGCGCCGTCCGTTTACCTGTACCGCGAGGGTCAGACAACCGCGCACTGCCTCTCCATCTAGGCGGATCGTACACGCGCCGCAAACGCCATGCTCGCAGCCTACATGCGTACCGGTTGCACCCAGTTCATGGCGCAGGAAATCAGTAAGCAGCAAGCGCGGTTCGGCGAAGCCGCTCCGCTGTTTGCCGTTGAGGGTAATTGTCATCCGGTGACGGGTATCTTTGGTCAGGTGAGGCATGCGCGCGCCTCCTCAATGGTCTTTGCGCCGAGCGCCCGTACCAGCATCCGCCGGTAGGAAGCCGGTGCCTGTTTATCGTCCTGCAACGGAAGCTCCCAGGCAAGCGTATTCAGGGCGTCTTCCAGGGCCGCGCCTTCCAGCAGCGGATAAGCGCGAACTTCCGGCTTTTCGGCGCCGCCTCCGATACCGATGGTAATGGCATCTGCATTGATTTTGACCGCTACCGATAGGATGGCGAAATCGCCGTGGCGCATCGCAACTTCGTTGAAGGCGTGTCCTTCGCCTTTTTTGGCATACGGGAAAACGCTATGGGTGATGATCTCGTCAGGCTGGCGGGCAGTCTCCAAAAGGCCGGTAAAGAAGTCGCGGGTCTTGATTTCCCGTGTTCCGCGTACCGATTTCAGCGCGATGGACGCATCGAGTACACAGGCGACCAGCGGCAACTCGCTGGATGGATCGGCGTGGGCCAGCGAGCCGCAGACCGTGCCTTTGTTGCGGGTCTGGAAATGGCCGATATGCGGCAGGGCAAGCGCCAGTAGCGGTATCTTTTCCGCCAGGTCCGCGTGGCGCTGCAGCCGGGCCTGCGTCACGGCCGCTCCAATACGAATGAAGGCATTGGAATCCTGCAGTTGCCTCAGGCTATCAGTGCGGGAAATGTCAGTCAGGATCTGTGGCTGCACCAGCCGCATGTTCAGCATGGCGACCAGCGATTGACCTCCGGCCAGCACGCGCGCGTCCTCGCCGTGTTGCGCCAGGCATGCAAGCGCTTCGTCTTCCGTTTCGCACTGCAGGTAATCGAAAGGCGCCGGTTTCATCGTCCGCCTCCCAACCAGCTTTTGATACGCGCCGACAAACCCTCCGGTGGGCTCCCTTCCGGCGCGGTTCTACGCGCGAGCCGTTTGAAGAATTCCCCGATCAGCACACGCGCTGCGCCTTCCAGCATGCGACCGCCGACAGCGGCGGCCTTGCCAGTCAGGTTCGCGCCGTAAATATACTCAATGCGTGTGCCGTTACCTTCAGGTACGAGGCGGACGGCAGCCTCGCCTTTTGATGCACCGAGCGCTCCTGTCGCGCCACCGCTCAATCGCAGGCTTCTGGGCGCGTCCAGGTCGCTTAGCTCTACCTCCGCCCGGAACAGGCCCTTGATCACTCCGACGCCCATGGTGACGTCGCCGCGATAGGCGTTGGGTCCTGTCTGCTCCAGCGTTTTGCAGCCGGGAATGACGGCGGCCAGATGCACCGGATCGAGCAGCACCTGCCAGACGTCGTCCGGCTTTGCCGCTACCACGGAAGAACCACCGCCGTTCATGCTGTAATTCGTATCGCGCAGCGCAAGGTCCGTGACTACCTGCCGCTCGGGCGCAGGCGGTTCGGTTTCGCCAAGCAGGGCGATGACTTTGGCCGGGGTCATCGGCAATTCAATCGTCTCGATGCCCAGAGCATCTGATACCGCATTGGCAAGGCAAACCGGCGTCGACATGCAATTGCCTTCCGCCACGCCTTTCGCGCCAAGAGGCGTGACCGGGGAGGGCGATTGCACATGCAGGATCTCGATATCCGGCACTTCTGCGGCAGTCGGCACCAGATAGTCTGCAAAGGTGCCGGACAGGAAACTGCCATCGTTGCCGTAGTTATATTCCTCGTACAGCGTCGCTCCGACAGCATTGGCGAAGCCGCCGCGCACCTGTCCGTCCACGAGTTCGGGATTGAGCAGCCGACCGGCATCATGGACCGTCACATAACGGTCGATACGAACCTGGCCGGTCATGCGATCAATTTCGACGCCGCACAAATCGAATACAAATCCATGGGCGGCAGAGGAATTGATCTCGTCATGGGCGTTGGGCGGCGTTAGTTCCGGCGGCGACCAGAAGGCAGTCTCGCGCACAACAGGGGCAATGCCCTGCGGCAGCGCGCCCTGCGCCCAGTGCGATGTTGCGGCCACCCGCTTGAATGGCAAGGCCTTGTCCGGCGTGCCTTCCGCGAAAACCTTTCCATTCGCAAAGCGCACATCATCCGGGCTGCATCCGAGCTGTGGAGCTGCGATCTCAGCCAGTCGCAAGCGCAGCTTCGAGGCGGCCAGATGCGCGGTGCCCGCCACGGCCCCGGCGAAA
>JAPOIA010000284.1 GCA_029979185.1 Alphaproteobacteria bacterium
TCGGACATGCCCGCAAAACGCATTTCGCAAATCCGCCTGATTGCCGATAAGGTACTTGGCGCAGAACAGATGGTACGGGAGATTTCCGTTCGCCGCAGCTACGCCAATGGCGGACACAGGCAGTTTTGACGCCGCCGGCAACCGGCGCCCGCTCTGCAAGTCCAATCCAGCCGTTGTCTATTCTTGCTTCCGGCGTCACAATCCCTCCCATACGATCGGGAGCAATGACCATGACCGACTATTCATTTGCGCCGCATGAGGTGACGCCAGGCGATTCAATCCGAACAACCGGCATCCTGCATTTCACCATCGGCGTGCGCGATCATATCGCTGCAGCAAAGTTCTATTCCGATCTGTTGGGCGTGAAGATCCTGCGCACCAACCGGCGCTATGCCTTCATGGACTGCAACGGCGACTATTTCGTGCTGGCGAAGACGGGACATCACGTCAATCCGAACCTGCCTGGAGAGGACGCCCACCATCATGCCTTCATGGTCGAGGAAGAAGAATTCGACCGCGCCATAGCGATACTGAAGGCGCGCGGCATCGAGATCATCAAATACGAAGACACGGGCCATCGAAGTTTCCCCGGACGCCACGCCTATTTTCACGATCCGGACGGCAATTGCATCGAGATCATTTACCGGACACCAGAATAGAGCGTACGAAAATAGAGCGTGCGAACCTTGCGGCATTTTCCGAAATGTCTGCGCTGTCCGGTAACCTTCCATCCACCCGCCTGGACTAGCTTGTCCATTCAACAGCACTGGAGACCGAGATGGGCGCATGGGGACCGGGCAGCTTCGAAAACGATACCGCGATGGATTTTGCCACAGCCGCCGCAGAAGCGGAAAAAACCCGGGATCATATTGACGCCGCGCTGCAATTCGAGCTGACCGAGGCGCTCGATGCCGATACGGCCTGCACCGCAGTTGCTGCCGCCGAATGCGTTGCCGCCATGCTCGGCCGTCCGGCAGCGGACCTTCCGGACCCGCTTGCGAAAAAGCTAGCATCGCTTGGCGCACCGGACGAAGCACTACTGGACAAGGCCCGCAACAGCATGTCCTTCGTCATCTCCCACAGCGAACTTGCGCATCTGTGGGCGGAGGCGGAGGATCACGGCGCATTCAATCTCGCCATGACCGGCCTGATCGACAGGCTTAACCCGCAGATCGAACACAAGCCATCGAAAGGGCGGAAGAAAGCGCCGGACTTCAACTCTTCCCCCTGCGCCTTTTGCAACAAGCCCATGGGCGAGGGCGAGCACGGCATGTTCGAATTCTAGTTGGACACCGGCCCGGATATCCCGACGCGCATCGGCAAGTGGGCGCACCTTGCCTGCCTCAATGCAAACCTGCATCCTGCCCATATCATCCAGGCCTGGAAGGCCGATCCGGCGCAGATCGAACGCGATACAGAACGCCTGCTGCGCGGCGAGGAGCTTTGAACGGCAGGCCAGCGCATCAGCCGGACTTTGTTACTTCGCCAATTGCGTTAGCTCATGTAATTTGCAGCGCATGAACATCACCGAAGCTGTCGTACCCGCGCTCGAAGAGATACGAGGAAAACTCGGCCTGCCCCGCGCCGTCGATCCGGCGCTGTTCGAACGGTCCGACTGCGGCGCCCCGCATGTCGAATGCAGCAGGAACGCGAATGGTATTATATCGTCACCGAACGCGGCCTCACGCTGGAAAAGAAGAAGGCCAAAGACCTCGACGAGATGCTGTACTGGCTCGCCAGCGACCTCACGTTCGCAATGGCCTGCTCTTACGAGTTGAAGACCCGCGTGGCGGGGCGCGATTACCGCCGCATCATCTTCACGAAGGAACTGGAGCTGATGGAAAAGCTCGGCGCCGGTTGGTCTGCCCACCGCGAAGCGGAAATTGCGAGTACTCTTGCCGAGCACCCTTACGTGGGTCGCTGACGGCACTCAGGAAGCGTTGCCTGTTATCCTAGACCTCGCCGCCCGCTTCGCCCTCATCACCCTCGTCTTCCTCGCCATCGTCCGGGATATGCTCGACCGACACGACCTTCTCGTCCTTGCCCGTACGGAACACGATGACGCCCTGCGTCGAACGCCCTGCCACACGAATGCCGCCTACCGGACAGCGGATGAGCTGGCCGCCATCGGTTACCAGCATGATCTGGTCGCTTTCCGAAACGGGGAACGAAGCGATCAGCGAACCATTGCGCTGGTTCACCGCCATCGCGACGATACCTTTGCCGCCACGGCCGGTGACGCGATATTCGTAAGACGATGTGCGCTTGCCATAGCCCTGCTCCGAAACGGTGAGCACCATTTCCTCGCGCGCCGACAGTTCCGCATAGCGCTCCTGCGACAGCGTGACCGCCGCACCCTCTGCAGCCTCTCCTGTTTCCGCATCCTGATGCGCGTCGGCGTCGGCGTCGGCTCCGCCATCGGCCTCGCCCTCTACCGCACGGCGCATACGCAGATAGGCAGCGCGCTCCTCGGGCGTGGCTTCGACGTGCCTGAGAATGGCCATTGAAATAAGGCTGTCACCTTTGGCCAGATTGATTCCGCGCACGCCGGTTGAATCGCGACCCTTGAAAACGCGCACATCGTCCACCGTAAAGCGGATGCACTGACCGTTGGCGCTGGTCAAAAGCACGTCATCGTCAGGCGAGCACATTTCGACACCGACGATCGCCTCGCTCGCATTGCTCTCGTCGAACTTCATGGCAATCTTGCCGGACCTGCGCACATCGACGAAATCCGACAGATTGTTGCGCCGTACCGTGCCGCTTGTCGTCGCAAACATCAAATCGTAGCCATCCCAGGACGCCTCGTCCTCCGGCAGCGGCATGATCGTGGTGATGCGTTCGCCCTGCTCCAGCGGCAGCATGTTGACCAGCGCCTTGCCGCGTGCCTGCGGAGCGGCCAGCGGCAGACGCCAGACCTTTTCCGTGTAGACGATGCCACGAGAGGAGAAGAACAGCACCGGCTGATGCGTCGAGGCGACGAACAGGCGCTGGACGAAATCCTCGTCGCGCGTCTGCATGCCGGCGCGGCCCTTGCCGCCGCGGCGCTGCGCGCGATAGGTCGACAGCGGCACGCGCTTGATATAGCCGGCGTGGGAAACCGTCACGACCATTTCCTCGCGCTGGATCATGTCCTCGTCTTCGAGGTCCGCATCGCTCTCGGTGATCTCGGTGCGGCGCGGCGTGGCGAACTTGTCCTTCACTTCGGTCAGTTCGTCGCGAATGATGGTCATGATCCGCAGGCGTGACCGCAATATGTCGAGATAGTCGGCAATCTCGTCCGCCAGCTTGTTCAACGCCGCCGCAATTTCCTCGCGGCCCAGCGCTGTCAGGCGCTGCAGGCGCAGGTCGAGGATGGCGCGCGCCTGGGTCTCCGACAACTTGTAGGTGCCGTCGTCGAGCAGCTTGTGATGCGGGTCCGCGATCAGATCGATCAGCGGCGCCATGTCGCGCGCCGGCCAGTTACGCTCCATCAGCGCGGTACGCGCGGTAGCGGCATCGGGCGATGTGCGAATGAGATTGATCACTTCGTCGAT
>JAPOIA010000285.1 GCA_029979185.1 Alphaproteobacteria bacterium
TTCCATGTCTTCCAGAAAGCGCTTGCGCACGCCAGAATCGCGGTTGAGCTGGTAAATCAGCTTTTCGACATAGTAGAGGCTCATCGCAATTTCCTCGCGCCATCGATCCGGCTCTTTACAACATGCAGCCAATTCCGGCCAACGGCGCTTCTGATTGCTGTTTGTGTTGTTCTTCGTCCTGCATTGCAAGTTTCTTTGCAACAAAAAGCCGGACCGCGGCACGTCCGCGACCCGGCGACACAGAAGACATTCCGGCAGAAAGGTCAGAAGAAGATTTTTTCTTTTTTCTGCAGCTCGGTATAGAGGCTCGCCACCTGCTCGCCGTAACCGTTCCAGATGAGGGTCGGCACGCGCTTGTTCTGCCCAAGCACCGCTTCCGTCGCCTGGCTCCAGCGTGGATGGGAAACTTCCGGGTTCACATTGCCCCAAAAGCCATATTCTGCCCCTTGCAGGCCCTGCCAGAAACTTTTCGGGCGCTTGTCGGTAAAGGTAATACGCTTGATCGACTTGACCGCCTTGAAACCGTATTTCCACGGCATGTGCAGCCGGATTGGCGCACCATATTGTTTGGCCAGCGGCTTTCCGTAGGCTCCAGTTACCATGAAAGCGAGTTCGTTGGCCGCTTCCTCCATCGAGCAGCCTTCCACATAGGGCCACGGATACCAGACCTGCCGCTGCCCGGGCGCAACCTCCGGATCCTTGAAGGTCTCCATGCGAACATATTTCGCGCCCGATTGCGGCATGGCGATATCAAGCAGCGCCTTCATCGGAAAACCCGTCCAGGGGATGGTCATCGACCAGCCCTCGACACAACGGAGGCGGTAGAGCCGTTCCTCCAGTTGAACCTTCTTCAGCAGATAGTCGATGCCGATCTCGAACGGCTTTTCCACCATTCCGTCGATCTTGATCTGCCAGGGTCGCGTCTTCAGAGCCTGGGCCGCCCGATAGATGTTCTTGCTCTGCCCGAACTCATAAAAATTATTGTACTTCGAGGTGAGGTCTTCCGGCGTCAGCGCCCGGTCCAATTTGTAGGCCTCGTTGCGCTTGGCAGGGTAGAGATGCGTGGAAGGGTCCTTTTCCTCCGCCGCAAAGGCTGCTCTGCCCGACAACACCAGGCCAGCGCCAAAAGCCGCAACCCCTTTGAGTGCCTCACGGCGGTCCAGAAAGAGTTCCTCCGGCGTGGCATCGCGCTCGGCGATGGACCAGGAGGGGCGGCGAATGATCGAGAATGTCATGAACTCATCCTGTTTCGGGGTTGCCGCGACCGGCAAACGTTTCCATCCTGAAATTGAGAGTGATGGTAGAATCGTAACCGGTAACCGGCAAATCACGATCAGGCGAGCGATAAATCAGGCTCTTTCTGAAGGTCGGACCGGGCCATGCACAATCGGCCTGAATGACACCGGTGAATTGCCGCAAGGCGGAGTTTCGCGATAGTGTTGTCACATAAAGATTACCCCGGTGTCATAACCCTTGACGGAGCAACGAACTGAAACTGGACAAAAATCATAATGAGCAAGGCTATCGTGGGAATAGTGGGTGGATCAGGTGTCTATGACCTGCCGGGTCTGGAGGATCTGCGGGAGGAAAGGGTCACCACTCCCTGGGGAGATCCTTCCGACAGCCTGCGCTTCGGGCGAATCGGCAGCACGGAAGCTGTATTCCTGCCCCGGCATGGGCGCGGCCATGTCTATTCCCCCTCCGACATCAACTACCGCGCCAATATCTACGCACTCAAGGCAGCCGGCGTTACCGACATGATTTCCGTTTCCGCCTGCGGATCGTTTCGCGAGGACCTGGCGCCCGGACATTTCGTGCTGGCAGATCAGTTCGTCGACCGCACCTTTGGCCGCGCCTCCTCGTTCTTCGGCAAGGGCTGTGTCGCCCATGTGTCTATGGCGCATCCGGTATCGCCGGTCCTGTCTCAATCCATCGCCGATGCGGCTGCCGCCGAAGCCATCCCGATTTCACGCGGCGGCACTTATGTTTGCATGGAAGGACCGCAATTTTCCTCGCTTGCCGAATCGCTCACCTACAAGAACCTCGGTTACGACGTCATCGGTATGACCGCCATGCCGGAAGCCAAGCTCGCACGCGAGGCGGAGATGTCCTACGCCATCATCGCAATGATCACGGACTATGACTGCTGGCATCCTGATCACGAGCATGTCGATGTTGCCTCCATCATCAAGATCGTTCACAGCAATGCGGAAAAAGCTTCGCATCTCGTCGCCCGTGTCATCCGCGACTTCCCCGCAGAACATCCGCCCTGCCCTGTCGGATCCGACCGGGCGCTCGACACCGCGCTCATAACTGCTCCGCAGGCGCGCGATGTTGAATTGATGCGTAAACTCGGGCCGATTGTTGCTCGCCTGCAAACAGCAGGATGAACAGGCGCGAAGGCCAAAAACAGGAAACCAGCTAATGGAAATCGAAACATGAATCTCATCGCCGATTTGCGCGAAGCCGTCCGCACCATCCCCGACTATCCCAAGCCCGGCATCCAGTTCCGTGACATCACCACGCTGCTGGGTCAGCCGCAGGCCTTCCGCCGCGCCGTCGACGAACTGGTACAGCCATGGGCCGGCCAGCGCATAGAGAAGGTCGCCGGCATGGAAGCACGCGGCTTCATTCTCGGCGGTGCGGTAGCCCATCAGCTTTCCGCCGGCTTCATCCCGATCCGCAAGAAGGGCAAGCTGCCGCACGCGACCGTCTCCATCGCCTACAGCCTCGAATACGGCATCGATGAAATGGAAATGCACTGTGATGCGGTGAGCAAGGGCGAACGGGTCATTCTGGTCGACGATCTCATCGCGACCGGTGGCACGGCCGAAGGCGCGGTAAAGTTGCTGCAGCAGCAGGGCGCGGATGTCGTGGCGGCCTGTTTCGTGATCGACCTGCCGGAGCTCGGTGGCGCGAAAAAGATCGAGGCGCTCGGCGTGCCTGTGCGAACGCTGATGCGCTTCGATGGGCACTGACGGTTCGCCGTCACACATTGAACACATACGGAGCCGGCCATGAAAATCGACGGCAAGCACTGGCGCACCATCTGGCCGGCAGAGCACGGCCGGTCTGCTGAAGTGATCGACCAGACCAAACTGCCCTTCGCTTTCGATACTGTCACGCTTTCCTCGATGGAAGACGCCGCCCATGCGATCCGGAAAATGGTCGTGCGCGGTGCGCCGCTGATTGGCGCAACCGCCGCCTATGGCGTCGCACTGGCCATGCGTGAAGCTTCGGGCGATGCAGAACTGGCGGACGCCATCGCAAAACTCGGTGCAACGCGTCCGACGGCGGTCAACCTGCGCTGGGCGCTGGAGCGCATGGAAAGACGCCTTGCCCCGATGCCCGCCAAAGACCGCGCTGCCGCCGCATGGGCGGAAGCGGCGATGATCTGCAACGAGGACGTCGAAATTTCGCGCGCCATTGGCAAGCACGGCTGCGAACTGATCCAGAAAGCGTCGGAGCGGAAGTCAGGCAGCGTTGACATTCTCACCCATTGCAATGCCGGCTGGCTAGCCACTGTCCACT
>JAPOIA010000286.1 GCA_029979185.1 Alphaproteobacteria bacterium
CGACGTATGGTTATCGCCGATTAAGCTTGAGACCCGGTTACCGGACCGCAAATTGCCGCGTACCGGATTGGGACAGGGGCATAGTGCACGCAAAACCGCCGCCAGATCGGAATTTTGTCCCAAATCAATGCCTGCAGGCTGATGGCAGCTAGCCTATGGTTCGTTGCCAGCTCGACCAGACCTGCTGGGCATCGGGCCGTTTTCAGCCATCGAAGGGAGCGCGGACATGAAAGCCTTCTGGACCTCTATGATCGCACTGCTGGCCCTGTTGCTGTCCGTTTACGCGGCTGCCGCCGACAATGTCGGCGATCTCAAGCAGGGGGAAACAATCATCCGCGAACACTGCAACAGTTGCCATCAGACGGGAAATGCAGGCAAGAGTGGAACGGGCGGAGCGCCCTCTTTTGCGGCCATCGCGCAGATGGAATCAACCACCATATTGTCCATCCGGGTCTTCCTGCGCACCGCGCACATCAACAAGACGATGCCGAATGTCATGCTTAGCGAAGACGAAGTCGACGCTGTGGCCAGCTATATTCTGAGCCTGCGCAAATGAAGAGCGTCAGCTGTACGATGCCGCCGGCAGCAGGTATCCTCTATTTCGACGCCTGAATTGCCAGCAATCGATTCGAAAGCAGCACCTCCATGACGCCAACGCCATTGCGCATCATTCACCCCACCGACTTCTCGGAAAACAGCCAACGCGCCTTTGCCCATGCTCTCAAACTGGCACTTGTGACGAAAGGAGACCTGTTTCTCCTGCACGTAGAGCCGCACAAGACAGACAAGCCGCACTGGAGCGACTTTCCGCATGTGCGCGAGACGCTGGAAAAATGGAACGTGCTGCCTGAAGGTGCGCCGCGCGAACAGGTGCAGGAACTGGCCGGCATTCAGGTCGCCAAATTTGACCTGATCGACAGGAACATTGCGCACGCCACTGCACAATTCACCTCGCAATACGGCGGCGACATGCTGGTGCTGGGAACGCAAGGGCGTAGCGGCTTTTCCCGCTGGGTAGCGGGGTCTAAAGCGGAAGATATATTCCAGGCGACGAAAATGGCGACGCTGTTCATTTCCGAACATGCCGGTGGTTTCGTCGATGTGGATACCGGCACCCTGACTTTGCGCAAGATTATCGTACCCATCGATCACAAACCAAACCCCGACAGGGCCGTGCGTGAAATCGTGCGGCTGCTGGCGCCGCTTGGCCCGGCGCCGAATTCCGTGCATCTCATCCACGCAGGCGAGGACGCGCCACAGGTTTCGACAGGATCCGGAAGCGGTAGCCCGGTTCGCTGCGTTCCGGGGCCGGTCGTTCCAGCAATCCTGGATGAGGCGGCGGATGCTGACCTGATCGCCATGGTAACGGCCGGCCATCACGGACTGCTCGATGCATTGCGCGGCAGTACGACGGAACAGGTCATCCGCCAGGCCGATTGCCCGGTGCTGGCGCTGGCAGCACACTGATTGAAGCCGCGAATTTTCGGACCATTCAGAAAAAAGCGGCCGGTTTTCGCGGCCGCTTTCTGCATTGGAATCTTTATTACCCGCAACACGCGGGTGCATGGGCGTTCCGTTACTTGGAGTTGGTGATGACCTTCACATCCACCGAGCCGACTTCCAACTTCTGCGGTTCGTAGTCGATGCGTTCCAGCTTCACCCCCTTTTCGAAGGCCGCCATCTGCAGAATTTCCAGCGGCTCATTCGGGTCCGAGCTTTCGAACCAGTATTGCGCACCGCGCGGGATAAGGATGCCCTCGTGCTTGCCGAACTCGCCGATCACCACGTCGCCGGGACCATAGAATTTCACCCGGCCGGCGAGAACCATCCAGAAGCCGTCCATGCCATTATGGGAATGGAGATTATTTTCGCCGCCCTCGGTAACAATCTGCACCCGGCCGCGAATGATATCACTCTTGGCAAGCTGCACGATGCCTTTGCCCCGGCGCAGGTTGTCAGGCTTCTTATAGCTGAAGGTCTGGTAGGCCAGATCCCGTTCTGCGGCCACGCCGCCTGCATTATCGTCCATGGTACCCTCCTGTGTTGCCGGCGACCGTATGCGCCCGCATTATTCAGAACTATAGAGCAATTCCCGCTGCTTGTCCCGGTGCAGCCAAAGCAGCCGCCTCTGCGCTTCAGGCGTTTGCTTCAGAACAGGTTGGCCGGCTCCTTGCCGTGATAGTCCCCGGTGTAGAATTCCGGGTTCATCCGGCTTTCTGCCCCATCCCTGGCCAGCTCCTGCACGAATTCCTCGCGCAGATACGGGTCCTCATCATAATACGGAATTGCGTCGCCACCATCCTTGATGTCGATGGCGCCGCGGTCGGTCATGGCCTCGCCCGGCACGCCGGGCTTGCGCGAGCGCGAATTGTTGGGACCGAACCATGCAGTCAGGCGCAGCGGATCCTTGCTGACGCCGAAATGCTGGTGGAACCAGTCACCGGACATCGGAGCCGCCGAAACCATGCCGCCGAATTCGTAGTCCTGCCGCTTCACATCCGCAGATAAGCCGTCCTTCCACGGTGTTGGCCCAAGCCGCTCAGGCCAGGTGTAGCTGTAGCCGCGCCCCTTCAGGCAGATCAGCACCGCCGAAGAAGCGTGCTTGTGGGCCTTGGAATACCGGCCGGTCTCGTGCTGGCCGACCCACATGTAGAAGCGGTTGCCGGCCATATGCGGCTCCATGCGGCGATAACCGGGGGAGCGGCGGTTATCGAGTGGCAGCTCGGTGGTGATAACGTCGGGAATGAAGTTGGTACGACGCATTGCAAGGCCGCGCACCGGATCGGGTGCGATATCCTCGCTCGGTTTGAAGTAGTCTTCGCTGCCGGAATAACGTTCCGAGAAATTGTAAGGGCAGTTGAAGACATAGTGTGGATTGTCGAACAGGTTCATGATGTTCGGCGCCGATGTCCCGCACAACAGAACCGCCGGGGAATTGGTGGCGTTAACGAAACGGTGATGGGCATTCAGCGGAATGGAGAACAGCGAGCCGCGCTGCCATTCAAACGTCTGCTTCGTCGGCTGGCCCTCGTTCCAGACTTCCGTGGAGCCGCGACCTTCGACGACTAGCACGACCTTTTCGTAAATATGGCGCTCAATGTTGAGGGCGCCGCCCGCCGGAACCTCCACGACATACATGCCCCACAGGCCTTCGGTACCAAACAGCTGGATATAGGTGCCGCGCCCGCCGAGGCGCGACCAAGGCTTCATCGGAAGATCGAGAACCGTCTTGCAGCCAATGTCGCGATGAACGGGAATTCCCTCCGCTTCCATGAACCGGTCGTACGGCATGGCAGGCCGGCCAAACTTGCCGAAACCGGCGTTCTCGCCGGCCTTCGGTTCGTGCCAATGGGAAAATTGATCGTCATGCGGCATCGGTATTCCTCCTTTTTCTGGATGTCCGACTGCCGGCACCCACCGGCTGTGCATCCTGTTCGGACCAGCTTTAGCACGCTGAAGGATCAGGTTGCCAGCAGGTTTTGCGCTCTGTTAT
>JAPOIA010000287.1 GCA_029979185.1 Alphaproteobacteria bacterium
GCTGTCCTGTCAGCCCATCTCCAGGACGCGATAACGCGTATCGCCGACATCGCCTATCTGCCGGAAGAGCGTCGCTTCGCACTGTTGACGTCACGGTTCGACTGGACGGCCGCCGGAGAAGGCAAGAACCGCCGCCGCACCGCCGGTTTGCATTTCGATCATGTGCTGGCGGTGCAGCGCAGTGGTTTCACACAGGATCAGCGCGATGTCGTGTTGAATCTGCTAAGCGTCGCATTCGAGGCCGGTGAGGCTCCTGCTGGCAAGATCACATTGGTGTTTTCGGCCGGCGCCGCCATCCGGCTTGAGGTTGAGTGCATTGATGCGCAGTTGAATGATATTGGTCCTGGATGGCGCACCCGTGCACGGCCCGATCACAATTTGCAGGATAGGGACAGCGGAGCGGAGAACGGCTAGCCCCGGGGCGCCGCTTGTGCAGTGAGGCAAAAGGCTATGGAGAATTTGCAATGGTCCTAAGGCTGTCGACAGCCCAGGCCGATTTCGAGGACCGCTTCAGGGAATTGCTCGGCCAGAAACGTGAAACCGCAGCCGACGTGGACGATGCGGTGCGCGCCATTGTGGCGGACGTGGTTGCGCGTGGCGATGCAGCGCTGGCCGAATATACGAAAAGATTCGACGGCCTCGATCATGCGGTCACGCCGATGGCGGTAGCGCGTGCCGAAGTCGATGACGCTTGCACCAGTTGCGATACCGAAGCTCTGCGCGCATTGGAGTTCGCAAGAGACAGAATCAGTGCCTATCACGAGAAGCAGCGGCCGCCTGATTCCCGCTTCACAGACGAAGCGGGCGTTGAGCTGGGCTGGCGCTGGACGCCCATCGGCGCGGTGGGCCTTTACGTGCCTGGCGGGACTGCGAGTTATCCTTCGTCTGTTCTGATGAATGCCTTGCCTGCGAAGGTCGCCGGCGTAGAGCGGATAGTCATGGTCGTGCCTGCCTCGAAGGGGCAGATAAGCCCGCTGGTGCTGGCAGCCGCGCGCCTCGCCGGCATCGACGAAATCTACCGCGTCGGCGGCGCCCAGGCGGTCGCAGCTCTTGCCTATGGCACGCAAACGATTGCGCCGGTCGACAAGATCGTCGGTCCCGGCAATGCCTATGTGGCTGCCGCAAAGCGTCAGGTTTTCGGTAAGACGGGTATCGACATGATTGCGGGTCCGTCCGAGGTGCTCATCCTCGCCGATGGCGAAGCCAATCCGGACTGGATAGCTGCTGATCTGCTGGCGCAGGCCGAACACGACACGGCTGCGCAGTCTCTCCTCATCACGTCGGACGCTGCACTGGCAGAGCGAGTTGCGAAGAGCGTCGAATCGCAATTGCAGACCTTGCCACGAAAGGAAATCGCAAGCGCCAGCTGGCGCGATTACGGCGCCATCATCGTCTGCGATAACCTTGCCGATGCCGTCCCCTTGGCAAACCGGATTGCTGCCGAGCATCTGGAAATCATGAGCGCGGATGCCGAAGCGCTTGCCGCCAGGGTCCGCAATGCGGGCGCCATATTCATCGGCGCATACACCCCGGAGGCGATTGGAGATTATGTAGGCGGGTCCAACCATGTGTTGCCAACGGCACGTTCTGCGCGCTTTGCATCCGGTCTCAACCTGCTGGATTTCATGAAGCGCACATCGATACTCAAATGTTCTTCGGAGTCCCTTGATCGCCTGGCCGATGCCGCCATCGCGCTGGGAAATGCGGAAGGGTTGCAGGCCCATGCCCGATCCGTTTCGATCCGCCGCAACTCGTAAGGCAGTCAAAAGCGAGCGATGAGCATTACATGACCGATCAGACCGATGCGCACAGGCTACTTCGTGTAACGCTCGATCCGCAGTCCATTGCCAAGGGTAGTCCGGATCAGGAGCAGGAGCGCGCGGTCGCCATCTATGATCTGGTGGAGCAGAACCAGTTCGCAGTGCCCGGCCATTCGGGCGGTCCCTACGCGCTGATGATTTCCATGCATGATGCCAAGCTGGCTTTGGATATCCGCGACTTCAACGACACCTCTGTCATGGTGCATATTCTTTCACTGACTCCGTTCCGGCGCATACTGAAAGATTACTTTCTTGTTTGCGAAACCTATTACGAGGCGATCCGTACCGCTACGCCCGCTCAGATTGAAGCCATCGATATGGGACGCCGCGCCCTTCACAACGAGGGGGCTACCTTGCTGGAACAGCGCCTCGTTGGAAAAGTCGACTGCGATTTCGATACAATCCGGCGGCTGTTCACACTTCTGACAGCCTTGCATTGGAAGGGCTGACAATGTTCGGAACATGCGCGGAGCTTGCCGCGTGATCCCCGAAAATACCGAGCAGCAGGAAATGCGCAAGCGGCCGCAGGCGGTTCTGTTTGCTTGTACTTTCAATTCGGTTCGTTCGCCGATGGCGGAGGGCATCGCAAAACACCTGTTCGGCAAGGAAATCTATATTCAATCGGCTGGCGTGCGCAAAGGCGAGTTGAATCCCTTTGTCGTGGCGGCCATGGCTGAAATCGGCATCGATCTTTCGGAGCATGAACCGCATACATTCGCCGAAATCGACGACACCGCTTTCGACGTCATCGTCTCGCTGTCTCCGGAAGCCCATCATTCCGCCGTGGAATTTACCCGTACAATGGCAGTCGAAACCATGTACTGGCCGACCATTGATCCCACAGCCTTTCAGGGATCGCGCGAAACCAAGATGGCGGCCTATCGCGAAGTGCGCGATACGTTGAAGCGGCGCATTCGCGAACTCTTGGGCAAGCAGGAGCGCTCCATGCCTGACTCGAGTGTCGAGGGATGAAGGTTGAGTGGCTCGATCCGGGCCGCCTCGACCGGTTCGATGCAATACCGGAGGGCGATGCCCCGTGGTGTTTTGTACTGCTGGCGGACACGCGCGATCCGCGAATTGCATCTCTTCTGACGCCCGCTCCTTCGGTTTCTGACTACAAGGACAGGGATCGACCGGCAACCAGTGATCGTGCCTGCTTTCTTGCCCGCCGTGCCTTGCAGCGCTCGCTGATTGCGCGGCTGACCGGATGCCGACCCGATAGCGTTCTCATTCGCTACAATGAACAGGGCGCTCCGCAGGTTGAAAGTCCGGAAGGTCTGTTCGTTTCGGTTGCAGGGCACGGACCATGGGCAATGCTTGCAATTGCAAATCGGCCGGCAGGCGTTGATTTCGAACCTGTTCTGACGGATGTCGAACCAGTCAAGGATGTGCTGCACACAGACGAATTATTTGCATTGGATGGGCTTCCCGAATCCGAAAGAGCCGCGTTCTTTCTGCGTATCTGGACAGCAAAGGAAGCCTACCTTAAGGCGTTGGGCCGGGGCTTTCTCGACGATCCATTGCAGCTTTGCATGCGGTTTTCCGGCAATGCGATTCACGTGCAAAGCAATGGCGTTCTGCAGGCGCGGGCAGCGGGCGAGAGTAGGGAGACTGCGATAGATGGTACGCCGGTCGTCGCTGCGTGTTTCCTGCTGGACGAAGTT
>JAPOIA010000288.1 GCA_029979185.1 Alphaproteobacteria bacterium
TTCGCCTCGGGAGGCGCCGTGCCGGGGGATCGTATCGTCGGCATACTGGAGCCGGGAGAAGGGATCACGGTCTATCCGATCCAGTCGATGGCGCTGAAGGCCTACGAAGAACAGCCGGACCTGTGGCTGGATGTGCGCTGGGATATCGAGAACAAGCCGCAGGGGCTTTATCCGGCGCGCATTTCGGTCTCGGCGATGAACGAACCGGGTTCGCTTGGCGCCATAACGACGGTCATTGGCGATACCGGCGCAAATATCGATCATATCGATTTCATCGACCATTCCCAGGACGTGCGGGAAATCGTGCTCGACGTCGAGGTACGCGACCTGAAGCATCTGACTTCGCTGCTTTCGAAGCTGCGTGCCCTGCCGGTCACATCGAAGGCAGCGCGGGTGACCGTATGAGTACCTTACCGGAACCGGCATCGGGCCGGAACGAGGCGAAAGCCGCGCGCGACACTGGGAGCATGCGTACACGTTACAAGCGGGTGCTGAGTTTCTGCCTGCATTACTGGATGCTGTCGCCGCCGCTGTTCTTCGGTATTCTGTCGGCTCGCATCGCATCGACGCTGGTTGATGTCGCCGTGCCGGTCAGCGCGGGATTCCTGATCGACGCCATCGCCAACGGATCGCGCGACAATCCCGGACCTGCCTTCAGGGCGCTGGCCCTGTTTATCGGCCTGGGCGCGACATTCGCGATTTCGCGGCAACTTGTGACCTTTCTGCTGAACCGGCTGAGCGGGCAATCGATAGCCGCCATTGGCCGCGATTCCTTTCGCAAGGTGCAGCGTTTTTCCGCCGACTGGCACGCCAACTCCTTCGCCGGCGCAACGGTGCGCAAGATTACGCGCGGCATGACCTCGTTCGATACGTTCACCGATACGCTGGCCTTCGGCCTGTTGCCGTCTTTCATCGTCATGGTCGGTGTCAGCGCGGTGTTCTTCTATCGCTGGCCGGTGCTTGGCGTCATCATGGCGGTGTCCATCGTCATCTACCTGACGGTCGTCATCACCATGTCGGTGCGGTACGTGCGCCCGGCCAACGTTGAGGCGCGCGAATGGGATTCCAAGATGGCCGGCGCGCTGGCCGATTCCATTACCGGCAATGCGGTGGTCAAGAGCTTTGCGGCGGAAGAGCGCGAAGATGCCATGTTCGAGAGCGTTTCGGGCAACTGGAAGTGGCGTGCTATCCGCTCCTGGGATCGCAGCGCGATCAGCGGCATCGTACAGGCGCTGATGTTGATGGCGTTGCAGACGGCCTTGCTTGGCACCGGCGTATGGCTGTGGAGCCAGGGGCAGGCGACGGCTGGAGGGATCGCCAGTCTGGTCGCTACCCAGTTCCTGATAAACGGCTATCTGCGCGAGATTGGTCAGCAGGTTCGCACCGTGCAGCGCACCGTCAACGATATGGATGATGTACTGGATTTCCGCGATGCAACCATGCAGGTTGCCGACGCCGCCGATGCCAGCCCGCTCCAGATCGGCAAGGGGCGCATTGAATTCGACAAGGTGGACTTCCGCTATTCCGGGCAATCGAAAGCGCTGTACGAAAACTTCTCGCTGGTCATTCCAGCCGGCCAGCGCGTCGGACTGGTGGGGCCGTCCGGCGCGGGCAAGTCGACTTTCGTGAAGCTGATCCAGCGACTCTACGATGTGCAGGGTGGCGTCATTTCCATCGACGGACAGGACATTGCGAAAGTCACGCAAAGTTCGCTGCGCCAGGCGGTCGGCCTCGTTCCGCAAGAGCCGGTGCTGTTCCATCGTTCGATTGCCGAGAACATCGCCTATGGCAGGCCGGACGCAACCCGCGCGCAGATCGAGGAAGCGGCGCGGCTCGCCCATGTCGATCTGTTCGTCAACAACCTGCCGAAGGGATACGACACGCTTGTTGGCGAGCGCGGCGTGAAGCTCTCCGGGGGCGAGCGCCAGCGTGTTGCCATCGCCCGTGCAATCCTGGCGCAAACGCCGATCCTTATTCTCGACGAAGCGACATCGAGTCTCGATTCCGTTTCCGAACTTTATATCCGTTCTGCTATCGAACGGCTCTCGACCGATCGCACGACCATCGTGATCGCTCACCGGCTGTCGACCATCCAGCGGCTCGACCGGATACTGGTTTTCGAAGATGGCCGGATCGTCGAGGACGGCGATCATGCCCAGTTGATGCAGTGCAAGGACGGGGTCTACAAGAAGCTTCTGGAAACCCAGCTGCAATCGGGCGAAATAGTGCAGGCTGCGGAATGATGGCGGCTGCGAAATAAAGGCGGTACAGGAATGAGTAAACCGAGAGCCCTGCGTCTGGGGGTCAACATCGATCATGTTGCGACGGTGCGCAATGCGCGCGGCGGGCAGGTTCCCGATCCCGTGCGGGCGGCGCAACTGGCGATCGAGGCTGGTGCAGACGGCATCACGGCGCATCTGCGCGAGGACCGCCGTCATATCATGGACGACGATATTCTGCGTCTGAAGGAAACCATTTCCAAACCGCTCAACCTGGAAATGGCTGCGACAACGCAGATGCTGGACATTGCCTTAAAGGTGCGCCCGCACGCGGCCTGTCTCGTACCGGAGAAGCGGACGGAGCGGACCACCGAGGGCGGGCTTGATGTTGTTGCCGCGCACAATCACCTGAAGCCGTTCGTTTCGGAATTGTCGCGGGCCGGCATTCGCGTTTCCCTGTTCGTCGAGCCGTCTATCGCGGCGCTCGATGTTGCCAGATCCGTTGGGGCGCCTGTCATCGAACTGCATACCGGGGCCTGGTGCCATGCCCTGGACACTGGCGATGCCGAGCGCGCCGGCCGTGAGCACGGCCGCCTGCGGGTCGCGGCCGCCCATGCGGCTGAAATCGGACTTGAATGCCATGCCGGACATGGGCTGAACTACCAGACGGCGGAGAAAATCGCGGAACTGCCGTCCATCGTGGAGCTGAATATCGGTCATTTCCTTATCGGAGAGGCGATCTTTACAGGCCTGAGCGAAGCAATCAGGCTGATGCGCAGGTCCATGGATGCCGGGCGGGCGAGAGCGGTGCAATAACGCAATTGGCGGGTATTTGCGTATCCCGGCCAGCAATTTGCTAGCGTTCGTTTTGACTTGGCGCTTCCCGGTGCAACGGCTATAGGTGCAACGCGCATATTCCACCGGTTTGAATCGGGAGGAATCAGGGTCAACCGATCTGTTCGCGTCCGCGCCTGCTGTCCTGCCGGGTGGAAACGCAACACGAAGCAAAAGGCGGCCGGCTTGGAAAAGAAAAGCAGCGGTTTGGGTGAAACAATCAGCGTTATCGTTCAGGCGCTGCTCATTGCCGTGGTTATCCGGACGGTTCTGTTCCAGCCCTTCAATATTCCCTCCGGGTCCATGAAGGACACGTTGCTGATCGGCGACTATCTGTTCGTCTCCAAATTCAGCTACGGCTATTCCCGCTATTCCATTCCCTTCTCGCCCAACCTCTTCTCCGGGCGCATCCTCGGCTCCGAGCCGAC
>JAPOIA010000289.1 GCA_029979185.1 Alphaproteobacteria bacterium
CGGCAGGAATATTTTTCCCCCTCCCCACGGCCAGATACCTGCCATGGCGCGAAAAAGCGTGCTTTTTCCCGTACCCGATTCCCCGATAATCAGAACCCGTTCCCCCAGTTCGATCCGGGCTGTCGCTTCCGCGATCACCACCTGGCCATCGGCCAGAAGCACGCTCACATTCTCGAAAGCGAGCTTGCCTTCAGGATGATCCAGCAATTCAATCTGCTCGGTATCGTCCTCGATATCGCTGAGCGTCATCAGCGCCTCGTCGAACAGAACGACACGATAGAGCGCCGCGCGCCATTCGGCGATCTTGGGGAAATTGTCGACGAACCATTTCAACGCCGCCTGCACCTGTCGAAAGGCGCCCACAACCATCATCAGTCCGCCAAGGCTCAAGGAACCGTTGAGATAGCCAGGCAAGGCGACAAGAACCGGAACGACGATCGCGATCCAGCCGTACCCCGATGTGATCCACGTCAGCCGAGCCAGTGCAAATACCAGGTTACGAACCGCCTCCAGAACGTGGTTGAGGGTTGAATCGATGATCTTGCGCTCATCCGCTTCGCCCCGGTACAGGGCAATCGCTTCGGCGCGCTCGCTTACCCGCACCATGGCGAAACGAAGTTCCGCCTCGCGCGCGTAGCGGGTAGCGTTCAGCGCCACCAGCCGGCGGCCAACAAAATAGGTCAGGAGAGAACCGGCCAGCGCATACAGGATTGCACACCAGACCATGTAGCCGGGGATGTAGATTTCCCGCCCGCCAATATTGAAAATCACCTGGCTGGAAAGACCCCACAAAATGCCGATGAAGGTCACCAGCAGAAACAGGTGGTGCACCAGTCCGACCCCAAGATCGGCGGTGAGTTCCGTTAAGTGTAGCGTATCCTGCTGCATGCGCTGGTCGGGATTGACACCCGCTTCCGCGCTCATGCCCAGCCGGTAGACACGGCCCGATACCAGCCAGTTGTCCAACAGGCGGTGAGTCAGCCACTCGCGCAACCGCAGCTTCAGCATCTCGTGCAGCCAGGTCTGCGAAACGACCAATGTCAGCAGGACGGCTATCAGGCCGGCAAAAAACCAGAGCTGGCTGATGACTGCATCGAAGTCCTTCGCTCCGATGGCGTCAAAAAACCGTCCCTCCCATTTGTTCAGCTCGACCTGACCGACCATCGTGGCGACAAGCACCACAAGTATGCCGGCGACGAGCAGCAGGACGCCGTTGCGAAACCTTGACTTCACCAATGCGCCCGCGAGCACCCAGGCATCGCGCGTGGCGCTGCGTTCAGATGGGCCCGGCTGATCCGCAGTTGGCTGCGGCGGCGCGCCGGAGGGCACACCCGAAGGATCAATGCCGCCGGCTTCGGCCTTCTTGAGCGAATCGCCATAGTGCGGGAGCGGCCCTGCGTCGGCGCTAGACATTGAAAAAGACCCATTGCGCCAGAGGTTGTTCCATCCGGTTGAGGCGCCACCGGGAAGGCGAAGTGATACGATTACTACAACTGCAACGTCCCGTAACGCGTCAGCGTTCGCTTATGCCGGGAGCGCCATATGCGACAGACTGCCGCAGCGCCCCGAGATTGGCCAGACGGGCAAACAGGCCCTCCTTTGCTGCAAGTTCGCTGTATGTGCCCGACTGGACAATCCGCCCGCCTTCCAGAACCAGTATCCTGTCCGCATCCTGAATCGTCGAAAGCCTGTGCGCAATAATGAACGTCGTGCGCCCCTTGCGAACCGCGGCCAGCGCCAATTTCAGCTCGTGTTCCGTCTCGTTGTCCAGTGCGCTGGTTGCTTCGTCGAGAATAAGGATTGGCGCATCCTTGAGAATAGCGCGCGCCACGGCGATACGCTGGCGCTCGCCGCCGGACAGGGCCGACCCGCGTTCGCCGATCACGAATTCATAGCCGCCGGGCTTGTTCATGATGAACTCATGCGCCTCGGCCAGCGTGGCGGCCCGCTCTACTTCCTCTGCGGTTGCATCCGGCTTGCCTAGCCGGATGTTCTCTAGGATCGAGCGATTGAACAGGCCGGCATCCTGGAACACGACGGAAATCGTTTCGCGCAGGCTGGTCAGGGTCACGTCACGAATATCTTTTCCATCGATCAGGATACGGCCCCGATCAGGGTCACGCAGCCGCTGCAGGAAGGCAAGCGTTGTCGTCTTGCCCGACCCGGTCGGCCCGACAAGAGCGATCGTCTGTCCCGCCAGGGCGTGAAAATCGATATCGAAAATGCCCTGGTCGGAATCGGGAAACCGGTAGGTGAGTTTCTCGGAGCGGACATCGCCCTGCGCCCGTTCGAGGGGAACCGCACCCGGTCTGTCGTCGATACCGCTCGTCAGGTCGACCATGTCGAAAAACGATTGCAGTGTGGTAGCGAGTACGAATATGCGAGCCGCAAAGCTGGAGATCTGATCGAGCTTGCTGATCAGCAACGTGGCGAAACCTACGAAGGTAACGATTTCGCCGACCGAAGCCTGCCCCTTGCTAGCCAGAAACGCACCGACCGCGAAAATGGCGACCATCGTGATGGTTCCCGCTGCACGCGTCAGCACCGTCAGTAGCGCCCACCAGGTCAGGACCGGATATTGCGCCTTGAGCAGTTCGTGCATCATGCCCCGCAACGCCGAACTCTTAGCCGTCAGCCGGGCATAGCTCTGCACGACCGTAATATTCCCGACCACATCGCCTACCCTGCCAAAGACGCTCTGATGATAGCGCTCGACTTTGGACTGCCCCTTGCTGGTACGGCGAATGACCATGAAATTCAGGGAAAAGTACAAGACAGCCAGAACACCGAGAATCGACGCCATCCGGTAGTCCAGATAGATGGCTGTCGGGATCAGCATCGCGACGCTGGCCATTGCAACGACCTGCTCGCGCAGCAACATCAGCCAGATCGAGAAGAGCGCATCGGAACCTGCCAGCATGGTGCGCACCACGGCGCCTGAGCCGCGTGCGGCGTGATAGCTGATTGGCAGGGTAATCGCCCGATCAAAGACAATGCCGAGCGCCGCCAGGCGCTGGCGGTGGGCCAGCCGGTCGGCCAGGACCGCCACGACCACGCTAGCAACGATACTGCCAACGCCTAGCAGCGCCCAGACGCCAATTAGTGGCAAGGCCTGCGAATACCGCGAAAGCGCATCAACGACCCTCCCGAAAAGCACTGGCTCGGCGAGTTGCACCAGGCCGATGCCGATCGCTGCCGTCGCAAGGGCGGACACAAGTCCCAGCTCGCTGCGCAACATGGAGATCGCGCGGAGATACGTTCGGATCAGAAGCATGGACTAAACTTTTGAGCGATGACGGTACTCGGCAAAGCAGCAGCGTTTCCACCAATACTCGATACCGCAGCTGGGACTAGGCAGGCCAACATGCTGGCGTCAACTCCGCGGCGGAATTATGTCTCGACACGAAAAACGAAGTGATATTGCCCTTCTTTGC
>JAPOIA010000028.1 GCA_029979185.1 Alphaproteobacteria bacterium
AAAAAACCGCGCGGGTGGTTTTCGCGCGGTCTGATTGTTCTTTCAGCTTCGGCTCAAAGGCCAGGTAGCCTAGCGATATTCGGCATCACGTGCGGCTTCCTCGCGGATAGCCTGACGCGGATCCGGAACCTCGGGCGTATCCTTGGCCGGTTCGAACGTGTATTTCACGCGCTTTGACGGGGTGCGCAGGCCCGGGGGCGGATCTGTCAACGCAGTGCGCGGAGGCTCCTGCCCCGGAATCAGGTCCTTGGTCCCTTCCTTCTTGCGCGCATTGCGCAGGTCCCGCCACATTTTCGGAACATTGCAGGGCTGGACCAGCGGATCCCCCGCATCGCCGCATTCCTCCGCCGGATCGCGGGCGGGCTGACGCTTCAAACGACCGGTATCACGCAGATAGCGCGCCGACAAAACCTCGTTACCGGCATCGTCGAGGCGAATCACGCCATTGGGACGCGAGGAAGCGCGACGCGCCCTTTCCTTGTCGTAGTCCTTAGGCCAGGCAGCATTGCGCCGGGAGACAGGCGGCATCGGTGCGCGCAAGGAATTCTGCTTCGGCAGGACCAGCGGCGCCCGTTCGCGATAGTTTATCGCCGGCGGCTTGTCGTCCGGCGTCAGGCCGGGAATACCGATGGTCGTCGTGACAAGACCTGTGAAGGTCTTGAAAAGGCTTTGGCTTCCATCGTCGTCGAGCGCCCGGGCCGGCGTCGCAGCAAGACCCGCGAGGGCCCCGCAAACTGCCAGCGCCGAAGCGACCCTGAAAATCTTTTTCCTGTTGGTCATGTGCATTGATCCCTTCCCTGGATCAGCCGTTACGCGGCCGCAGCATCGTGACTGCTGCTCATCACTATGGCCCCATCCGGCATCTGCAGTTTGAGATAAACGCAAAGCCGGGTGGAAATCCTGATTACTGGCTACTTCCGGTTTCCGGCGATTTGGTGGCAGGACCGTCCTGATCCTTGTCCTGACCGCCGGAAACGAAGAATGAGTCATACAGCAGGAGCGCCACACCGGCAACAATTGCCACATCGGCAATATTGAAAACATACCAGGACAACCGCCCCCACCGCTCGGTATCAATGAACAGATGGAAAAAGTCGGCAACCGCCCCGAAAACAATGCGATCCACCAGATTTCCCAGTGCGCCGCCGACAATCAGGCCCAGTCCGACGGACAGGTACCGGTTCGCGGCGCGCCACATCAGCCAGCCCAGCACGAGCGTGGCGATCGAAATAAATCCGACCAGCGCCCAGCGGCCGGTTGCCGTGTCGGCGCGCAAAAGCGAATAGGAAATGCCCGGGTTCCAGACCAGCACAAGGTCGAGGAATGGGCCGACATGCACCGGCTGGATGCTGCGAATATCGTATATCTGCAGCATCCAGTATTTGTGCGCCTGGTCGGCGGCAAACGCCAGCGCTGCTGTCCAGAGCCCGGCCGAACGCGGGGTCAGGCCCATAGGCCCGCTTCCTTCAGCTCACGCAGGGCGGCCGCATCGCGCGGGGTGACGCTGGGATAGTCCGGGTCGGCTGTGGCCGGATCGAAATAGCGCCAGGACCGTTCGCATTTCACGCCGGACGCCCGGTGCGGCACGGCGGCAACGCCGCGCACCTCCTCCAGCCGGAAAGCGTCCGCCGGCCCTTCGCCGGCCTCGATGAACACTCCGGAGGTGATGCAGACCTCGGCGAAATCCATACTCTGACAGATGGCCCGAAGTTCGTCATCGGCGATGAAAACGGCAGGCGCCGCCTCCAGCGAGGAGCCGATGCGCTTTTGCGCCCGCTCGATTTCCAGCGCGCCGGTGACGACCGAACGCACCCGGCGCACCTTTTCCCAGCGGGCGGCAAGCTGCGGATTGCGCCAATCCTGCGGAACCGGTTCGAACTGCTCCAGGTGAACCGATGCAGCATCCGGATAACGGGACAGCCAGCTTTCCTCGCCTGTGAAGGCAAGGATCGGCGCCAGCCACAGATTCGTGCAGCGGAAAATCTTTTCGATTGTCTGCAAAGTTGCGCGGCGCTTGGCGCTGGACATGGGTTCGCAATACAGCGCGTCCTTGCGGATATCGAAATAGAAGGCCGACAGGTCGGTGTTCATGAAGGCCGATACACGGGCGACCACGCGCTTGTAGTCGAAGTTCTCGAAAGCGCGGCGCACTTCCGCATCGAGTTCGGCCAGCCGGTGCAGCATAAGCTGTTCCAGCTCCGGCAGATCCTTGCAGGCGACCTGCTGCGATGCATCGTAATGGGCCAACGTGCCGAGCATCCAGCGCGTCGTGTTGCGCAACTTGCGATAGGTCTCGATGAAGGTCTTCAGGATTTCCGGCCCGATGCGCAGATCGTCCGAATAATCGGACGCGGCCACCCACAGGCGCAGGATATCGGCGCCGGCATCCTTGATGACCGTCTGCGGTGCAACGACATTGCCCTTGGACTTCGACATCTTCTCGCCCTTGCCGTCGAGCACGAAGCCGTGGGTCAGCACCACGTCATAGGGCGCGCGGCCACGGGTGCCGCAGCTTTCGATCAGCGAGGAATGGAACCAGCCGCGATGCTGGTCCGAGCCTTCCAGATACATGACCTCGTCCGGCCCGCCGTCGCGAATGCGGTTGATGCCAGCGAGGCCCGGGAAATGCACCGGATCTTCCAGCGTGAAGGCATGGGTGGAACCGGAATCGAACCAGACGTCGAGAACGTCGCCGACCTTGTCGTACTGGCCGGGATCGTGGTCGGCGCCAAGGAAGCGCTCCTTGGCCCCTTCGGCATACCAGCAGTCGGCGCCTTCGTTCTCGAAAGCCTCCGCGATGCGATTGTTGACCACAGGATCGCGCAGGATTTCGTTGGTTCCCTTTTTCACGAAGACGCAGATCGGCACACCCCAGGCGCGCTGGCGTGAAACCACCCAGTCAGGCTTGGCCTCGATCATGCCGGTAATGCGGTTCTGCCCGGCGGCCGGCACCCAGCGGGTTTCGGTGATCGCCTGCAGGGAGAGATCGCGCAAGGTTGGGCGATTGGTCCTTGCAGCACTCCCACCCTCATCCTGAGGAGCGCCCGCAGGGCGCGTCTCGAAGGGTTCATCCATGGCGATGAACCATTGCGGCGTGTTGCGGAAGATGACCGGCTTCTTCGAGCGCCAGGAATGCGGATACTGGTGCTTGAGACGGCCACGGGCGATGAGGTTGCCGGAGGCCATCAGCGCCTCGATCACCGCCTTGTTGGCGTCGCCCTGCCTGCCCTTGTCGTCGATGACGCGCCTGCCCTCGAAACCGGGAGCCTGCCTTGTATAGGAGCCGTCGGCTTCCACCGTATAGGGGATAGTCGTGTCGATGCCGCGTTCGCGCAACATGCGGGCGCTCGCCATCCAGATGTCAAAATCCTCGCGGCCGTGGCCCGGCGCGGTATGGACAAAGCCCGTGCCGGTATCGTCGGTGACGTGATCGCCATCGAGAAGGGGCACGTCGAAATCGTAGCCCATGGAAGCAAGCGGATGAGCGCAGATGATGGCGGCCAGCTCATCGGCGCTGACGGCACGGACTTTTTCATACGCTTCAACGCGCGCGGAAGTGAAAACGCTTTCGGCCAGTGCGTCGGCGAGAATGTAGCTTGCTCCGACCTTCGCCCAATTGTCCTCTGCTGCAGCGGTTACATGATACAGGCCATAGGCGATCCTGTGCGAATAGGAGATCGCGCGATTGCCGGGGATTGTCCAGGGCGTTGTCGTCCAGATGACGACTGAAGCAGCCTTGAGTTCATCCGACGCGCCAGCAGTTACCGGAAACGCCACGTGGATCGTATCGGACGTATGATCCTCGTATTCGATTTCCGCCTCGGCGAGTGAGGTCTGCTCGACAACCGACCACATCACCGGCTTGGAGCCGCGATACAGCAGGCCGTTCTCGGCGAACTTGAGTATCTCGCGGGCGATCTGCGCTTCCGCGGGATAGCTCATGGTCAGGTACGGATTTTTCCAGTCGCCGGTGACGCCGAGGCGGATGAACTCCTCGCGCTGGACACCGACCCAGTGATCGGCCTCGGCGCGGCATTCCTGGCGGAAGGCGATCATGGCGCTGGAATCGGTCAGGTCCGGCTTCGGCTTTCCCTTGGAACGGTACTTGTCTTCCTCGATCTTCCATTCGATCGGCAGGCCGTGGCAGTCCCAGCCGGGCACGTAGTTGGAATCCTTGCCCAGCATCTGCTGCGAGCGGGTGACGATGTCCTTGAGGATCTTGTTCAGCGCATGGCCGATGTGGATGTTGCCGTTGGCGTAGGGAGGGCCGTCATGGAGGACGAATTTCGGACGCCCCTGCCCGGCTGCGCGCAGCTTGCCGTAGAGATCGATCTCCTGCCAGCGCTGGAGGATTTCCGGCTCCTTCTTCGGCAAACCGCCGCGCATGGGAAAATCGGTCTTCGGCAGGAAAAGGCTCGCGGAATAATCCGGACCAGCGGTTTCGCCGGACTTGTCTTTCGTATCGGTCATTTTTCGCCATTTCAGACAGTATCCGGCGATGTAACCCGTGCAGGGCGATCATCCGGGCCGGATCGAATTGCAAATCAGGGGTGGAATAGAAGATTTTGCGGCAAAACGCCAATATCCCGGCACGCTATCAGCGGGCCGGGCCGGTAATTCGGCATATGAAGCGGCGAAGGCAATTCATGGCAGCTCTATAGCACATTCCGGCATACGGGCCAGAGCGATGCGCGTCATCGCGAGAGTATGGCCCGCGCCTCGGCGGCGTCCTGCCCGATCCGCGCGACCAGATCGTCGAGGCTGGCGAATTTTTCCTCGCCCCTGATCCATTCGACGAAACCGACTTCGACCTGCTTGCCGTAAAGATCGCCGGAAAAGTCGAAGACATAGATTTCCAGCAAAGGCGCGCCGTTGTCGACGGTCGGGCGGCGGCCCCAGCTGGCGACGCCGTCATGGATCTGGCCGTCGAACTCTATGCGTACAGCATAAATGCCATGGCACAGCTTGTTGGACGGATCGAGCTGCAGATTGGCTGTCGGGAAGCCCAGCGTCCGGCCTAGCTTCTGGCCGTGAATGACCTCGCCCTTGACGAAATACTTGTGGCCGAGGAGCCGGCGGGCCAGCGCCACATCGCCCTGCTCCAGCGCCTTGCGCGTCGCGCCAGAATGAACGGCCTCCAGGCTGCCATGCTGGTCGGCGACGATCTTTTCGATGATCTCGACGTCGAAACCGTAGCGAGTACCGGCATCGCGCAGGAAATCCGGCGAACCCTTGCGGCCTTTGCCAAAGTGGAAATCGTAACCGGCGACAGCTGCTGAAATGCCCAGCCGCCCGACCAGCAGGTCGCGGACAAAGCTTTCCGCTTCCATGACGGCGAGTTCCGGCCCGAATTCCAGAACGATCAGACCGTCCAGTTCGAGTCGCTGCAGGGCCCTCGCCTTTTCCGCTTCGGGGGTCAGACGGAAGACGACGCTGCTGCCTGCAAAATAGTCGGCAGGATGGGGCTCGAAGGTCACGACGGCACAGGGACGTCCGAGCCGCTGCGCCAGCGCTTTGGCCCGGGCGATCACGGCGGCATGACCGCGGTGCACACCGTCGAAATTACCAAGCGCGATCACCGGATTGGCCAGTTTTGGCGGCAAACGCTCGGGATCGCGCAGGATCGGGAAGGTCTGGTCTGTAACTGGGCTCTCGATATTCATTCAGGTTTCCGGATTGGCGGCTTTCGGACCGAGACAGCATGACCGGACCGGGCCGTCAAGTTGATCCATAACAAGGTTGACCATCTGGCCCATGACATAATGCTGCATGGGAAAATCTCAAAAAGACCTTATCGACCTCCGCGCCGCCTATGCCGTCGCCGTCGCGACGGATGCCGGATGCGAGGGTACTCCGATACAGGCGGCCTTCGCGGCCGTTACGCGGGAGGATTTTTTGCCGCCGCCGCCATGGCGGGTCTATGGCCATTTCCGCGACATGCAGACCGATGATCCGGCGGATCTCTATTGCGATGCGCTTGTAGCCATAGATCCTGCAAGAGGCATCAACAACGGCCAGCCCAGCCTGCACGCCCGGTGGCTGGCGGCGGTGGCGGCGCAACCGGGCGAGACTGTCATTCATATCGGTTGCGGCGGCGGTTACTACACGGCCATGCTGGCGCGGCTTGTCAGCCCGGGCGGCCGGGTTTACGCATACGAGATCGAAGCGGATATTGCCGATCTCGCGACCCGTTCGCTGCGCGGCTATGCCAATGTCACCGTACACGCCATATCGGGGGCCTCAACCGTGCTGCCGGCAGCAGATGTCCTGTATGTGAATGCGTCTGCCACCGCAGGCCTGCTGGTTGCAGGCGATCAAGCCCGGCGCGCGGCTGATCTTTCCATGGAACCACGCAGGCCGGGCGTCAGTGGCGATGCTGATCACCCGTAGCCGGAATGCGGCAAGAAAAGTGTTGCGCGCCCGTTCCATCGGTCATGTCACCTTTATTGCGATGGAGGACGAACAGGAGCACCGTGCCGAACCGGCGTCCGGCTATGCGGCCGACGATATCCGTTCGCTCGTTCCCAACGAGGTTTGCGCTGCAGACGAAAGCGCCGTGGCGCAATTCGACAGGCACTGGTTCTCAAGCAGGGCGCCTTCGTCTTTCGAACCATGAATTGCAACACAGTCGATTTGCTGCGCCGGTAGTTCATTCTTAACCAAGTGTCATAAATCCAATTTTCGCTAAATTTGAACTGTTCACTTTAACTACCCAAAATTTTCCTCTGCTAAACCATTCCCGTGGGAAACTTTTGCCGCACTTGTACTTTTTTCAGGTTGCGAATTACGGGAGATAATGATGAGCCTCGACCCCAACACGCCAATTCTGGTAGTCGACGACTACAAGACGATGGTGAAGATCGTCCGGCATCTGCTGGGCCAGCTCGGCTACAAGAACGTGGACGACGCCTCGAATGGCGCCGAGGCCTTCGACAAGATGCAGACCAAACAATACGGCCTGGTCATTTCCGACTGGAACATGGAACCGGTTACCGGCTACGAACTGCTGAAGCGCATGCGCGCCAGCGATGCCCATGCGGATATTCCGTTCATCATGGTCACCGCCGAATCGAAGCCGGAAAACATCACTGCCGCCCGCCGGGCCGGCGTGAACAACTACCTGATCAAACCGTTCAACCAGCAGTCGCTGAAAAGCAAGATCGACCAGGTCTTCGACAACGCCAAAACGGCTGCTGCCTGATACGGAACCGGCGCGGGAAGCCGCGCCGCATTACCAGGCCAGCTGCGCCATCGCAGCCAGCGGCGACAGGCCAGCCTCGGCGGCTATCCTGTCCAGCACATCCCTACGCAATTCGCCCGGCGCCCCATCAGGCCCGGGCGGATGCAATTGCGCCCGGTGAATTCCGCTGGTGACGAAGATGACATCCAGCCCGCGAGAGGCTGCTCCAGCAATATCGGTGCGCATGCCGTCGCCGATCGCAAGGACCCGCGCCGGCTCCACCGCCCGCCCGAACTTGCTTGCCGCCAGCTCCATGGCCTTGCCGTAGATGGGCGCAAACGGCTTGCCCGCCTGGATGACCGTGCCGCCCATTTTTTCATAGACCTCCGCCAGCGCGCCGGAGCAGTACAGCTCCTTCTCGCCGACATGCACAACGATGTCCGGATTGGCGGAGATCATCGACAGGTTGCGGGCGCGCATGATCCTGAAGGCATCGGCATAGTCGTCCGGCGTGTGCTCGTCGTCGAACAGGCCGGTGCAAACGACATATTCGGCAGTATCGAGACCGACGCGGGGCGGATTCAGCCCGGTCTGCTCGGTCAGAATGTCGAACAGGGCAATATCCCGCGGCGGGCCGATATGATGCAGCGGCGCACCGTCATGAGCGGCAATCAAGCTCAGGGTCACGTCGCCGGATGTCACGACCGCATCGAATGTCCCGCCCGGCACGCCCAGCCCTTCGAGCTGCTTCAGGACCGGAGGATAGGGCCGGGGCGCGTTTGTGATGAGGATGACCGTGCCGCCGCGCTGGCGGAACCGCGCGAGCGCATCGCAGGCCGCAGCAAAATGCTGACGACCGTTATGAACGACCCCCCAGATGTCGGACAGGATAACGTCGTAACCGGATACCAGACCGGCTATGCCGTCCAGAACCGGGACCGAAGCCGGAGCGCCGGCTCGGGAATTCATGTCTGCAGTAGTCATGACACAAGCCGCTAAAGCGCCCGGCGGTAACAGTCAACCCGGCACCCCCTGCTAGCAGGAACCGGGCGGACAGCTCCACTCCGTTGCAAGGCGCGCAGGGAAGGAATAAAGCTGTATCAGCAAGACCGTCCGCTTTGCCGGCTATTTCGATCCTGCAGGGAGCTTCCGATGCCTGAATTCTTCAATCCACCCACCGTCGCGGCCCCATCGTCCAGCTATTCTCATGGTGCGATCGTCAGCGCGAACGCCAGGCGGCTCATCATTTCCGGACAGGTCGGGGTCAGGCCGGACGGAACAGTCGCCAAAGGCATGAAGGCCCAGACCGAACAGGCGATAGACAATGTGTTCAATGTCGTGGCCGGCGCCGGCATGAAGGTGAGCGACATCGTGAAGATCGTCACCTACGTCACGAATCCGGCCAATATCGCCGATATGCGGGAGGTGCGGTCTGCCAAATTCGGATCGCACGCTCCGACCAGCACGTTGCTGATCATTGCAGGGCTTGCAAATCCGGAATTTCTGATCGAGATCGAAGCTGAAGCGATTCAGGACGTCTAGATATCAAAATGCGTCTTCAATCGAACGGTACGGTAACAGGGATGAGGACATGGCTGAGAACAAGACAATCGAACTCAATGTGAAGGGCATGACCTGCGAAGGATGCGTCGCCGCCGTGACGCGCATCGTGAAGAAGGCCGACCCGCAGGCCGAGGTCAAAATCGAACTGGCCAGCGGCAAGGTTGATATTCAAAGCGGCGTCGATGCCGGCGTCTTGACGGCCGCCATCGCAAAAGGCGGCTACGAGGCACAGCCGCGCTGACAGCGCCTATTCGTCGCTGACGATACGCCCGTCGACAATGTGAACCCGCCGGTCGGCGCGCGCCGCAAGGTCGAGATCGTGCGTGACGAAGACCATGGAGCGGCCTGCTACGCCATCGACTCGGGCATCGACGATCTCGCGAAAAATCTTGAGCACCTGCTCGCCGGAGGCGGTGTCCAAATTTCCGGTCGGTTCGTCGGCGAGGACAACCGAAGGCTCGTTGGCCAGCGAACGGGCAATCGCGACGCGCTGACGCTGGCCGCCGGACATCTTGTCCGGCGTCTTGTGGGCGTGATCCTGCAATCCCAGCGATGTCAGCAGTTCCATGCCCCGATCGCGCATTTCGCGGACGTTGCGCTGTTTCAGCGCCCGCATCGGCAGCGTCACATTCTCCAGTGCAGTCAGTTCCGGCAGCAAGAAGTGAAACTGGAAGACGAAACCGAGCGTGGACAGACGAATGGCTGCGAGCTGCTCCTCCGGCAGCCGCGTGGTTTCGCGGCCCTGGACAAAGACACTGCCGCTCGTCGGCACATCGAGCAATCCCATCAAGTAAAGCAGCGACGACTTGCCGGACCCGGAGGGGCCGGTGACCGCCACGAATTCCCCCGGCGCGATGGCCAGATCGATATCGGCGACCAGAGTTGTCTTCACCTCCGTGCCAATGATCCGCGTGGCCTTGCGCAGTTCCACCAGCGGTTGGCTGGCGTCTGCGCCTGATTCTGCGGCACTCATGACGCCCCCCGGATGATCTCAACCGGCCGCACCGAGGCAGCCTTTCGGGCGGGAAAATAGCCGGCGATCAAGGAAGCGGCCAGGGCAACCGCTCCGGCGAGGAGATAGTGGCTGGCGGCATAGTAGATCGGCAGATGGGTCGTATCCATAAACGGCGAGCGAATTTCGATACGCCCCATGCCGACGCTCAAAAAATAGCCGAGCACCCAGCCCGCAGCCATGCCGATCAAGCCGATGACGATGGCCTCGCTGACAAAGATCGCGCGCACGGTTCTGGCGGGAATGCCGAGCGACTTCATGATCGCGATATCGCGTGTCTTTTCATGGGTGATGGTCGAGATGATGTTGTATGTCCCGAAGGATGCAACCAGCAGGATCGCGCCGACCACGGCATATATGATGATATTGCGGATCTGGAATGCCGACAGCAAATCCTCATTGGCTTCCTGCCAGGAAACAGCCTTGTAACCGCTCTCGCCTTCGATGCGGGCTGCTATATCGCGGGCGGCCAGGGCATCGCGGGTCTTGATGCGGATTTCGTTCACCAGCCCGGTCTGTCCCGCGAGTATCTGCGCTGTCTTGATCAGCGTGTGCACCTGTGTCTCGTCGACCTGGCTTACGCCGGTATGGGAAAAGGCAACAACCGTGACCGACATGGTGCGCCCATTGCCTGCTGTCAGCGACAGTGTGTTGCCGATGCGTGCGCCAATCTTCTTCGCCAGCCGGTCGCCGAGGATTACGGCGTTGGACGACTTGTACAAATCGTCCAGCGAGCCCTGCCTTATCTGCTCCGGCAACTTCGATACCTTTACCTCACGCTTCGGATCGATGCCGATCACATTGGCAGCGGTATCGCGTCCGGCAAATCGAATAACCGCCTTGGCCTGAACGGAGGGTGCAACACCACCGGGAAGCCATGCCTCGATGGACGCCATCAGCGCATAGGGATTCTTGATACCGGGACGGCTGACCGGCGTTTTAAGGCCACGAATGGCAACTGCGTCAAACGCTTTTTGCGCGGGCTGAACCGGTGGATTGCGCTGGGTATCGGTGACCGAAATATGCGGCATGGCGTCGATGAGCTGCGCGGTGAAGTCGCGCTGGGAGCCTTCCATCAATGCCGCCATCATGACGGAGAATCCGACGCCTGTCGCAACGCCCAGCACACCGACGAGCGTCTGGCGGGCACGGGCGCGCACATGGGTCAGCGCTATGGAGAGGACGAGGCTCACTTCGCCGCCTTCTTTTCGTCAGCGGCAGGCTCGACGCGAACCCGCATGCCCTGTTTCAGTTGCGCCGTGGCGGGAGACACAACCTGTTCGCCCGCCTCCAGCCCGGACGTCACCTCGATCATGCGCGTGCCGCGAATTCCGGTCTGCAGCGCGACCCGCTGCAGCCTTCCGTCGCGCACGACAAATACATGATTGTCGATAATTGCTTCGGATGGAGCGATGACCACATTGTCTTTCGACTGCGTGATGATATTGGCCTCGACACTCATGCCGATACGCAGAGGCGTATCGTTTGGAAGGGGAAGATAGACACGAAAGGTCTTCGTCGCCGGATCACCCTTCGGCGTGATGTCGCCGACGGTCGCTTCGATATCGCGTCCCTTGAAGCCTTCGTTTCGCAGCAGGACGCGCTGGCCCTTGCGCACTCGCGGGATGTCGTCCTCACTCACGTCGGCAACGATGCGCAGCGGCTTCGGGGGGCCGACCCAGAACAAGATGTCCGCTGCGGTCGTGCCGGCAATTTCGCCGACCGCGCCGTCCTGCCGCAAGACCACGCCGTCCAGCGGTGCGCGCAATTCGAGATCGCGAATTCGATCTTTCTGCGCGGCGATGCGAGCGTCGTATTCCTGTATCTGGGTGATAAGCTGATCAAGGCTCGTCTGCGTCGCTGCGGAACGTGCGACCAGCCTGCGAATCCGCTCGGCATCCAGCGCCAGGCGCTTGCGGCGCGCCTCCAGTTCGGTCAATTGAGCGCGCTCCTCGAAATCGTCGAGACGGGCGAGCGGATCACCCCTCTTCACCGGCTTGCCCTCGCAATTGCAAATCCACACGATACGCTTGCGTTGCAAGGCCACCACCTTGGCCCAGTTTTCCGGTTCCACGACGCCCGTCGCATAGACCACCTCGGCAGCCCTTCCCTTGCGGATTTCGACCACCTTTACAGTCTTGTCGAGGCCGCCTGTCTGCCACCAGTACCAGCCAGCTGCAGCCAGTGCTGCCAATACCAGCAAGCCGAGGAATTTGCGCATGGTCCGATCCCGCCATTTTCACTGCCGCCACTTAAGGGCAAGCCTGTGATCAGACTATGACCAGAGTCAACCGCAAGCACATGCCCCAAGCCGCAGCAGCGTGGCACATCAGGGCCCGGCATGATATGAGGCTGCCTCTGCCAGCGCAGATATATCCATTTCCGGAGTTCAGCATGTCCACCCAGTCCACCCGGGCGCCCAATGACCTCGAAGCCTACTGGATGCCCTTTACCGCCAACAGGGCCTTCAAAAGCGGACCGCGCATGGTGGGCAGCGCCAGCGGCATGCATTACTTCACGCCGGACGGGCGCAAGCTGATCGATGCAGCCTCCGGCCTGTGGTGCGCAAATGCCGGGCACGGACGCGAATCCATTGTCAGGGCGATTCAGGAACAGGCGGCGGACCTCGATTTTGCTCCGCCGTTCCAGTTCGGGCATCCCAAGGCGTTTCAGCTGGCATCGCGGCTGGCAGCACTCGCGCCTGGCGATCTCGACCATGTATTCTTCACCAACTCCGGTTCCGAGGCCGTCGATACGGCTCTCAAGCTGGCCATCGGCTATCACAATGTTGCCGGCAACGGCGCACGGCAGAGGCTGATTGGCCGCGTACGCGGCTACCATGGCGTAGGCTTCGGCGGAATTGCCGTAGGTGGCATGTCGCCAAATCGCAAATTCTACGGCTCTTCCCTGCCCGCTACCGATCACCTGCCGGCAACATACAACCGCGCCCAGCAGGCCTTTTCGCGCGGCGAGCCGGAATGGGGCGGACATCTTGCGGACGAGCTGGAAAACATCGTCGCTCTGCATGATGCCTCAACCATCGCCGCTGTCATCGTCGAGCCCATGGCCGGCTCTACCGGTGTTCTGCCGGCGCCGAAAGGCTATCTGAAGCGGCTGCGCGAAATCTGCGACCGGCATGGCCTGTTGCTGATCTTCGACGAGGTGATAACCGGCTTCGGTCGCCTGGGATTTGCCTTCGCCGCTGAACGCTACGACGTTGTTCCGGACATGATATGCTTCGCCAAGGGCGTAACGTCGGGCTCAGTGCCAATGGGCGGCGTGCTGATCCGCAAGCACATCCACGATGCCTTCATGAAGGGGCCGGAGCATGCGGTGGAGTTCTTCCACGGCTATACCTACTCGGCGCATCCACTAGCCTGCGCGGCTGCATTGGCGACGCTCGACCTGTACGAAAGCGAACAGGTATTCGAGAACGCCCGATCGCTGGAAGAGACTTTCGCCGATGCGGTGCACAGCCTGAAAGGCCTGCCGAATGTCGTGGACATTCGCAATGTCGGCATCGCCGCAGCGATCGACCTGGCGCCAATCGACGGGAAACCGGGCAAGCGCGGTTATGCGGCAACGGAGGAAACCTTCCACCGGCAGGACATGCTGATGCGCGTTGCCGGCGACACGCTGGTGCTTGCGCCGCCACTCATCCTTGATGCGAACCACATCGGCGAGATGGTGGACAAGACCTCAAGGACAATCCGCGCGCTAGCGTGAGGCTAGCTATTGCCCGGCGAGCAGTTCGTTGTGCAGTTTGCGCGCCTGCGCCAGTTGCGCGACCGGCGTGCCGACAATCCTGTCGACATAGGTGGCTAGTTCCTGTCCGCTCATCGGCGCTATCGGAATATTGGCCTTCTTCACATCGGCATGGAATTCAGGGTCGGCGAGCATCTTTTCAAAAGCTGCACGCAAGGCATCGACGCGGTCCTTCTGCACACCCGGCGGGAACGCCAGTGCACGACCGATCGTGCCGGCGGAAGAGTAGATCTCAAGCAGCGTCTTTTCCTTGTCGCCGCCGAATTCGGTGATTGCCGGAAGGTTCGGATAGTCCTTGATGCGCTTGGAAGCGATAGCAAAGAATGGCACGATATCGCCATTCTTCAACTCGTCCGCCTGCACAACCTGAACACTGGCAACACTGAAACCGGCGCCATCCAGCTCGCCGCGTTTCATCGCTATGCGAATGCCGGAAGATCCCTTGTAACCGGCGATGATCTTGAACTTCGTACCGATGAGCCGGTTGAGCATCAATGGACCGAGGGCAAAGACATTGGCCTTGCCGGTCACCCCCATGGTCATGACTTTTTTCTTGACGTCCTCGAGCGAACGGACGGCGGACTTCTTCGTCGCGACACCTACGGCATCGGCATCTGCGAAGCGACCGATATACTGATAGTTCCTGGCGTTGAACTTTATTTTCGGATTGAGCAGCGTCTCGAACACCACTTCGGCATGCACGAGATGCATGAGCGTGCCGTCTTTCGGGGCGACATTGTAGGAATAGTTGAGACCGACATTACCACCAGCTCCCGGCATGCTTTGCATTATCAGGTTTGGCTGGCCAGGTATGTGCTTGCGTAAGCGGCGCGCAGCAAGCTGGGCATAAAGTCCATATGTGCCACCAACACCGGCGCCGATCAGAATGCGGATATCCTTACCCTTATAGAAGGATTCGACCGATTGGGCTTGAGCGACCGAGGCAGCGCCGACAAAACCCAAACATGCGGCAACAACCTGCCGGAACGGAATTGAAAGTCTCATTAGTTCGCCTCCCTGTTCCGGCCGGCTGCTCCGACCGTCTGGAAAAAAGTGTGCCCTACGCGATGACAACTTACAAGCGCTCAATGTTGAAGGGCCTTTTCGCTCTAACCGGCCAGGCAGGCGCGCAGGGACCGGGTATTGTTCCGCATCATAGCGAAATACAGATCCGGGCCATTTTCGATTTTCGCGCCTAGCGGGTCGAGTACACCGCTTCTGGCGGAGGAGCCTTCCAGGACGGTGCTTACCAGCCGCGGCTCGAACTGCGGCTCTGAAAACACGCAAACTGCGCCTGACGCTTTGACCTTGGCGCGGATTTCGCGCAGCCGCCGCGCGCCGGGAGCCCGCGCATCGCCCAGACTGATCGACCCGACGCCGTTGAGTCCGAAGCGTTTCTCGAGATACTGGAAGGAATCGTGAAACACGATGAATCCCCGTTTCTTTGCCGGCTCCAGTTCATTCTTCATTTCCAGCAGCAAAGCATCCAGACGGGCTTGCGTCGCCTTGGCATTCTTGCGGTATAGTTCTGCATTGGCAGGATCGGCCGCAACGAGCGCCGCAGCAATAGCGCTGACGAAGGCTTTCGCGTTTACAGGATCAACCCACATGTGATTGTCGATACGCGCATGATCGTGGCTATGGTCGTGCTTTTGCCCATGGCTGTGGTTGTGATCTTCCTCCTGCTTTCCGTGACCATGCTTTTCCCAAACGCCGCCCTCGCGGAATGAATGGGTAGTCAACCCGGCCACATCGGCCAGTTCCACGACTGCAGCCTTGCCGGCCAGCGCCTTGACAGGCCCGTGCAGGAAGCGCTCGAGATTTTCACCCATCCAGACCACGACCTTCGCATTTTGCAAGGCTCTGGCGTCGGATGGCCTTAGCGTATAGGTATGCGGCGAGCCGCCTCCCTGGACGATGAGTTCCGGCTTGCCTGCACCTTGCATGACTGCTGCAACGAGAGAATGAACCGGCTTTATGGAAGCGACGACCCTCACTTGCGCATGCGCTGACGGCAAGGCTGCAAACAGAGCAAGCGAAAGCAAAATCATACGAATGTGTATCATGCGAGGCATATGTTGGGTCTCTTTAAGTGGTTGACGCAGCGTTGTGCAGGAAGTATGTAATATTATAACGTTACGGAATTGGCAAGCATGAGCCATGCAACCATCAACACCCGCGTCGCGGCCGAATGTCTGGCGGCGGGCCGCAAGATCGGCGTTTTCCGCGGTGGACGCTGGCTCATCCACAATGTCGACATCTCCATTCACCGCGGCGAAATCGTCACATTGATCGGCCCGAACGGCGGAGGCAAATCGACAACGGCCAAAGCATTGCTCGGTCTGCTCAGAATCGATGAGGGCGCTGTCGAACGTGCTGCCGGTCTGCGCACCGGCTATGTTCCGCAACGTATGCTCGTGGACCGCACCTTGCCGCTCAATGTCTCGCGCATGATGACGCTGACGGGCCATCACAGCGCTGCCGAAGTTGCTTCGGCGCTTGGGCTGGTCGGCATCGAACATCTTGCGGATGCGCCGGTGCAGACCCTGTCGGGCGGCGAATTCCAGCGCGCCCTGCTTGCACGCGCCATAGTGCGCAAGCCGGACCTGCTTGTACTGGACGAACCGGTTCAGGGCGTCGATTTTTCAGGCGAGATCAAATTGTACCGGCTCATCAGCGAGATACGCCGCTCGCTGGGTTGCGGCGTACTGCTGATTTCCCACGATCTTCACATCGTGATGGCGGAGACCGATACGGTGGTATGCCTGAACCGGCACGTCTGCTGCGCCGGCGCGCCGGAAAGCGTCGCCGACAGTAGCGAGTACCAGCAGTTGTTCGGCCCGCAAGCCGCCGACGCGCTGGCAGTCTATCGCCATATGCACGATCACGAACATGGTCCGGACGGGCAGATCGTGGCGCATGACTGCGACGGCCACGCGCACGATCACAATCACGATAACGGGCATTCGCATCCCGATCACGGTGCGGGCGAGCGGACGGACGCGAAGCGCTAGGAACACGGAATGCTGGACGACTTCTTTTTCCGCGCCCTGCTCGCCGGGATCGCCGTGGCCCTCGTTTCCGGGCCGCTTGGATGTTTCGTCGTCTGGCGGCGCATGGCTTATTTCGGCGCGACCATGTCGCACGGAGCGTTACTCGGCGTTGCGCTGGCGTTCCTGCTGAATATCGATCCGATGCTGGGCGTCCTCATACAGGGCGCTATTGTCGTCCCCGCATTCCTGCTGCTCGAACGCTACCAGACCCTGTCAGCCGATACGCTGCTCGGCATCCTGGCGCACGGAACGCTGGCCCTTGGCCTTGTGATCTTCGGCTTCATGTCGTGGGTGCGGATCGACCTGATGGCCTTTCTGTTCGGCGACATTCTGGCCGTTTCAAAACAGGAACTCGCCTGGGTCTGGGTTGGCGGCGCTGCGGTCCTTGCGATACTCGCATATATCTGGCGGCCTTTGCTGGCGGGGACCGAGGAGGAAATTGCGGCTGCCGAAGGACAGCATCCCGAAAAAACGAAACTGGTCTTCATGCTGCTGATCGCCGCAATCATCGCCGTGTCGATGAAGATCGTCGGCATTCTTCTGATCCTGTCGATGCTGATCATTCCACCGGCTACGGCGCGCGTTTTCGCGCGTGCTCCCGAGCAGATGGCTCTTATTGCTTCAGGCGTTGGAGTGATTGCGGCCGTTGGCGGCCTGTTTGCATCCCTGTTGTGGAACACAGCGTCCGGCCCCAGCATCGTCGTAACAGCGCTGATAATGTTTCTCGGGTCGCTGCCGTTCGGCCGGGCGCGCTGACGGCTCGGGAGGTCGGTCGCGTCGTCCCTCAGCCTTTCATGGCAATGCAATCGATATGCAGGAAACACCCCTTGGGCAGTTCGCCTTTCAGCGCCTGACGGGCGGGACGGGAATGCTCGTCCGGGAACATTTCCAGCCAGTGCCGGTTGGCGAATGAGCGGTCTGCCGGATCGGCAAAATACAGGGTCAATTTGGCGACATCGTCCAGCGAGAAATTCGCAAGTTCGAGTATGCGCCGCAGATGCCGAAAGGCCATGCCCATCTGCGCATCCTTGTCGGGCGAGAATGAATTCGTCTTGACATCCATGCCGCTGATCGCCGACGTCACGAGAAGATTGCCGATCACCGTTGCGGTCGGGATGGGGTTGACGTGGGCGGGAATATCGTCGGCATGAATATTGATGCGCTTGCTCATGTTTAGCCTCCCTCTGGCGCTGTCGTTCCTGGCATGAATAGCCTGCTGCCAACGTGTCAATTACGGCAACATCGCTTCCTGCAGCCGCCCTATCAGCTTGCGGCGCTCGCCGGCGTCCCCGGTCGCTTCCAGTTTGTTGGCAAGCTCCAGAATGAAGGCGGCGTAATCATTGTGCCAGTCACGTTCCAGCGCTGCATCGTCGATGCGTTTCGCCGGGCGGCCCTTCGACTTCGCGGTAGCAGCCGTAAGCGCGAACGTCTCGTCGAACTGCGGCAGAAAGATAGTGTCCTCGGCTATGCCCCGCCTGGCGAGCAGGCGACGCAATTCGGTGCGCGCTTCCTGTTCCCCGTGATTTAGAAACAGCCCGCCGGCTATCGGCGCACGTTCCTCGATCCACGCAAGCAATTCGCTCTGGTCGGCATGAGCGGAATAGTTGCCGATCTGCCTTATCCGCGCCTTGACCTTGAATTCGGTGTCGTGGATGCGCACATCGCTGGCGCCGCTGGTGATGACATGGCCCAGCGTACCCGGCGCCTGGTAACCAACGAACAGAATGGTGGCGCGCGGATTCCAGATATTGTTCTTCAGATGATGCTTGATGCGTCCCGCATCGCACATGCCGCTGGCGGAGATAATGATCGCGCCGCCCTTGATGTTGTTGATCGCCTTGCTCTCGTCGACGCTTTCGACAAAGCGGAAGCGCGGATCGCGGAACAGCTGCGACCCATCGATGGCCATATCGTCAAGGGTTGACGAATAGCTGGCGAAGACTTCCGTCACCTTGTGCGCCAGCGGCGAATCCAGAAACACCGTTGCGTCCGGAATTTCCTTGTTGGCGAGCAGCGCCCCTATGTCGTGCAGCAGTTCCTGGCTGCGCTCGACCGCAAAAGACGGAATGACGACATTGCCGCCACGCTTCAATCCATCGGCCAGTTCCTGGCGCAGGGCCTCGCGGCGGTTTTCCAGCGTATAATCCTCGCGCTCGCGATCGCCATAGGTGCTTTCGCAGACGATGTAGTCGAAACCTTCCGGCGCATCCGGCTCGGGATGGAATACCTTTTCGTCCGGGCCAAGATCGCCGGAAAACAGCATGCGCATCGTATTGGCCGAGGCCTTGTCGTCGAACTGCAGTTCGACTGAGGCCGACCCCAGAATATGCCCGGCATTCCAGAAGCGAGCCCGCACGCCGCCGCCCGGCTCGAACCACTGTTCATAGTCTACCGGCTCAAGCCGCGACAGCAGCTCGCGTGCGTTGTCCTGGGTATAGAGCGGTTGCAACTCATCCTTGCCGCGCCGGCGCTGCTTGCGGTTGACGCGCTCGACATCCGATTCCTGGATGGACGCCGAATCCATCATCATGAATTCCAGCAGATCGGCCGTGGCAGGCGTGGCAAAGACCCTGCCCTTGAAGCCATGCTTGGTGAGCTTCGGCAACAGGCCGGAATGGTCGATATGCGCATGGGTGAGGATAACGTAATCAATCTTGCGCGGATCGAACGGAAACGGGTCGAAGTTCAATTGGCGAACGGTGCGATTTCCCTGGAACATGCCGCAATCGACCAGAAAACGGGTATTTCCGGTTTCCACCAGAGTGCATGAACCGGTCACTTCGCCGGCTGCCCCGAGAAAGCTCAG
>JAPOIA010000290.1 GCA_029979185.1 Alphaproteobacteria bacterium
CTGATACAGCGGGCAGGATATTCAGTCATCATGCTGCCGAACCTTGGAGGCAGTTACGAGGAAAGCCCGCCGTCGCTCATAGACGTCGGCATTCGCGACCGGCGCTGGTGCCAGGGCAACCTGCAGCATTTGCGCGTGATCGGCGCGCGCGGATTGCGCCTCGGCAGCCGCCAGCACCTGATATCCGGCATCATGTCCTATGTCGCTTCACCCATCTGGCTGGCGCAGCTGATTGTCGGTATCCTACTCGTGCTGCAATCGCACTATATCAGGCCCGAATATTTTACCGATGAGTTTGCCTTGCTGCCGGCTTTCCCGCGCTTCGATGCCGAACGGGCGCTGGCCCTGCTTGGTACGACCATGGCGGTTCTGCTGACCCCGAAGCTGCTCGGCGTCATACTGGCGCTGAAGGATACCGCGGTCCGCAAGGCGGCCGGCGGCGGCCTTCGCCTGATCGTATCGGCGCTGATCGAAACGCTGTTCTCGGCGCTCATCGCGCCGATCATGATGGTGATCCAGACCGGCAGTATTTTCAAGATCCTGACCGGCGTCGACTCAGGCTGGAACCCGCAGGCGCGTGAGGACGGTTCTATCCCCATGGGCGATATCGTCCGCAAACATTACATGCACGTGTTGCTGGGTCTGTTCACACTGCTGGCGGCGCTCCTTATATCACCGTCGCTGGCAGCGTGGATGTCGCCGACGATTGCCGGCTTGATACTGGCGGTATTCCTGTCGTGGTTCAGCGCCCAGCGAAGCGCGGGCCTTTGGTTCCGGCGCCACAACCTGCTGCTGATCCCCGAGGAGAATGATCCGCCTGTGGCTGCGACACGCGCGCGCGAGCTGCGAGCGGAATTCGAAGCGGTTCCCGGCCTGCACGCTGGCAGCTTTGCCAGCATTCATAGCGACGCCGCGTTTCGCGAAGTGCATGCTGCCATGCTGCCGGAGGCGCCGCATCGCGAACGCGGCAGCATCACTCCGGCCCGTGCGGTGGCCATCGCCAAGTTGAACGACGCCAGCAATATCACTGAGGCCGCGGGCTGGCTTACGCCGGCAGAACGCAACGAAGTGCTGGGCGACCGCGCCCTGCTGGAATTGCTGGCAAGGCTGGAGACCGGCGCAGACGCCACAACCTCCACCTGACAGGTTCAGTCTCCTGCCATTTCTGCAAATGCACAAACACTTCGCGGCGGCACGGTTTCCGGCAAGTCTGCTCTCCAGGGCTGCGTCTCAACACACGCCGCCGCACTGTCCAGCGTCAGCCTCCAGAATTTTCCGGACATGGCTTTTGGAAGAGCCAGTGCTGCAGAGGTTTCGGAACGGTTGAATACAACATGCATACGGCCGGCTTGTACACAATCCTGTAGCCGCAAGGTCATACCAATCGCATCCGCCTGCCCCCAATCGGCTGATTCCATCGGCATTCCGTCTGCACGCCACCACGCCACATCTATTATGCCATGGCCGTCTTCATCGGAGACAGCAGCGGTCAAAAAGCGGTTGAAGCCTGGCTCCAGATAATTCTGCCGGAACAAGGCAAGCGCCCGTACGTAGGTAGCCAGATCGCTGTCCGCGGTCTCCCAGTTCAGCCATGTTACCGGGTTATCCTGGGCATAGGCATTGTTGTTGCCGCCCTGCGTGCGGCCGCGCAAAGGTCGCTCCGGCGCTTCCAGCGATCAGTGATCGACCACATTTGTCATGGATGCAGGATCGCCAGAAAGGAAGGCGCGCATATTGTCCATGACAATCGGCATCACATAGTCTTCGTATTCGGAGAAGAAGCCGGCGATATGCGGACTGACGACGACGTTGTCGAGATCCCAGAACGGATTGTCCGGCTTCAGCGGCGCGGAGGCGAAGACGTCGAGCCCTGCCCCGGCAATCCTGCGCTTCTGCAGCACATCGAACAACGCATCCTCATCCACCGTCTCGCCACGGCCGACATTGATGAAGAAACCGCGATCCGGCATGGCGTTCAGCACGTCCGCGCCGATCGCCTTTTCGTTGCGTGGCCCGCCCGGCAGGACGTTGATCAGGAAATCGGCCTCGCGAGCGCAATCGACCAGTTCGCCGCGCGCCCGCACGGCATCGAAGCCGGGTTCCTCACGCGGGGTTCCCGAAACGCCGATCACGCGCATGCCATAGGCTTTCAGAAGATGCGCGATGGCGCTGGTGCTGACACCAACGCCGACCAGAACCGCCGTCTTGCCTTCAAGCAGCGTCCAGGGACCGATGCGATCCCACTTCCGCGCAAACTGGTTGCGCATGATGACCTGCATCTTGCGCGCCAGCATCAGCATCAGCAGCGTTACAGTCTCGCGCATCGGCGCGCCATGAATACCGCGCGCACTGGTCAGCAGGGTTTCCTTACGGAAGGCAGGACAGTTGGTGAAGTGATCGGTGCCGGTCGCCAGTGACTGAACCCATTTCAGATTGCCCATGCCGGCAAGCAGGTCATTGTTGATGGCTATGCCGAATGCCACGAGCGCGTCTACCTGGTCGAGCGGCACGCCGATCTCGGCAATCTTCGTCGCCGTATGGACGGTCAGTTGCGGGAACTCCGCGCGCAAGTGTTTGGCATATTCGTCCGCGAAATTGTCGAGCACCAGTACGTGCATTCTATTTGGCCGCCTCTTTCGATGAATCCTGCGTCGCATAGGGACTTAGCAGCGGATTCTCGGATGTACCAGAGGCGAGTGCGGCACCCGCCAGCGGAGTCGGGATATAATGGCTCGGCGTCTTGCCGCCGCGGGCTATACGCTCGCGCGCCTGCCCAGGCGTTTCCAGCAGGTCCTTTGCCGCCATCGCTGCCTTGCGATCCACAGGAACCGGCTCCATCACATCCGGCGGCGGCATCATGCTGGCATGGTAATAGGCCATCTTCTGCTTTGCCGGATCGAGTTTCTTGTCCGGCTCGATGTCGCGCTGGTTCGTTCCCTTCGCGGCAACCGTAACGCCGCCGACAATTTCGTGGTCGAACCACCATTTCTTGACCGGATTGCGCACGCCGTTTCCAAGCTTGTCGTCGAGCCAGGCCGCAAATGGCACCATCACCGGCTTAAGCCACATGGCGTTGATCCCAAGCCAGCTGGCTGCCCGCGTCAGCACCGGCCCGTCCGCATCGACGACCTTGTTGATCGGACAGGTCTTCATGCAGCGGCCGCATGCCGAGCCCTTCGGATTGGTGACGCGATAGCGGGCGCAGCGCTCGACATCCGGCTTCCACATTTCGTAGCCGTTGAACATCACCTTGTCGCCCCAGGGAATGGCATCGCATGGGCATTCGCGGGCGCATTTGTAACAGCCCTCGCAAAATGTTTGCAGTCCGAAATCTAACGGCTTGTCGACTTCCATCGGGAAATCGGTGGTCATGACAACCGACTTCAGCCGCGGGCCGACGAACGGATTGAGCACCAGCTC
>JAPOIA010000291.1 GCA_029979185.1 Alphaproteobacteria bacterium
ATACGTGCGCCTGCTGCCCAACGGCAACCTGCTTGCCGCAACGGCTACGGACGACGGACCGCCTTTCAAGGGCGGGGCCAAGGGCGGGCTGATCCGGGAACTCGACTGGGACGGTAATGTCGTCTGGGAATATCGGGATCCCTGGCAGCATCACGATTTCCGCCGCCTTTCCAATGGCAACCTGCTATATGCCGCCTGGGAACCGATGCCGGAAGCAGCCGCTTCCCGGGTCAGGGGCGGAGTCCCGGATTCGGAAGGGCTGGATGGCATGTTCAGCGATTTGCTGCGCGAGGTAAATCCGGCAGGCGAGATTGTCTGGGAATGGCATGTCCACGATGGAATGGATATCGAGAAATATCCGAACAACCCGCTCAGTTCGCGCCGGGTATTTGCCTGGATGAACACCTGTTCGGAGGTGGCCAGTGGCGACATTCTGATCAGTCTTCGCCAGATCAACACTGTCGCGATCATCGATCGCAAGACCGGCCGCTTCAGCTGGGAGATGCGCAACGACAATTGGGGACTGCAGCATGACGTTCAGGAGCTGCCGAGCGGCAACATGCTGCTGTTCGCCAATGGCATGAACACGGATGCCATGCACTCGCATTCGTTCATTTCTGAATTCGAGCGGGACGGAGAAATTGTCTGGGAATACCGCGATGAGCCGGTGAACTTCTTCTATTCACACCATATCAGCGGTTGTCAGCGCCTCGAGTCGGGGAACACGCTGATATGCGAAGGGTCTTTCGGCCGGATATTCGAGGTCACGCCCGCAGGCGATATCGTCTGGGAGTTCATCAATCCCGATTTCGACGAAATGTTCAACGGTATGAAGAACAACTGGGTATTCCGGGCCCTGCGCTACAGTGAAGACTCGCCGGAAATCGCCGGCCGCCTGGCCCTCTAGGACCGGCGGTTCCGCCCCTCCTGCATGGCAGCTGCGATAGTCATCCGGTTGCCACCATGCCCCCTTTGGCGTATTCGATTAGACAGACGTCCCGGGGGACAAAAGCACTCAGGGCTGGGCAAAACGAGTAGGGCAGGAAGACATCATGGCCGAGATCGTTATGGGATTTGGCACCTCGCACGGGCCGCTTCTGGCGACACCGCCGGAGGAATGGGACTTGCGCGCCAATGTGGATCGCAAGAACCCCGAACTGGCCTTCGGCGCCGGAACCTATACCTTCGCTGAGCTGGCTGAACTGAGGAAGGGACAGGGCTTCGAGAAGGAAAATGCGGTTGAGGTGCGCAGAGAGCGCTGGGACCGCTGCCAGAAGCAGCTCGATGCGCTCGGCGAACGTATTCTCGCGGCAAAGCCGGATGCCATGCTGATCATCGGCGACGATCACCACGAATGGTTCCAGCAGGATATCCAGCCGGCCTTTTCCGTCTTTTATGGCCAACAGGTGCAGAACCGTGCATTGACGCCCGCCGAGGAGGAAGACGTCAAGAGCCGCGGCGGCAACTATTCCATGAAGATATACTACCCGCCAAAGGACGAAGCCTACCCGTGCCCTGCCGACATATCGCGTCATTTGATCCAGAGCATGATGGGCGACGGCTTCGACGTGACGGCTATTGGCGAACAGCCCTCCGACAACGGCCAGGTGCGTACGCTCGGACATTCCTACGGCTTCATCTATCGCCGCATTCTCGGCAGCCGGCCTATTCCGTTGATCCCTGTACAGGTCAACACCTATTATCCGCCAAACCAGCCGTCGCCGAAGCGCTGCTTCGAATTTGGCCGCGCCATCGCCCGTGCGGTACGATCTTTCCCCGGAAGCCAGCGCATTGTGGTCGGCGCGTCCGGCGGCATGACCCATTTCGTTATCGACGAAGAGATGGACAGGCGCCTGGTTGACGCCATGCTGAAGGGCAACTGGGATGCGCTTACCTCCGAGCCGGATATTCACTTTCGCTCCGGGACGTCGGAAATCAAAAACTGGATAGTCAATGCCGGGATGATGGCCGAGACGGGACTGAAGATGGAATTGCTCGATCTGGTTCCATGCTATCGTTCCGAAGCAGGTACCGGCAGCATGATGGGTTTCGCAACCTGGAATTGACCGTAACAGGCAGGGAGTAGCTGGTAGACACGCAGCATGAGTTCAGAACCAGCTTCATCCGGCAAGACGCGGGCTTCCCTCGCCGCTTTTCGTTATCGCGACTTCCGTTACTGGGCGGCATGGCGTTTTACCCACGGCCTTGCCTACCAGATGAAAAATGTCGCGATAGGCTGGTACATCTACGATGTTACCGGCAGCGCACTGGCGCTGGGCCTTGCCGGGCTGATCACCTTTCTGCCGTCCGTCGCGCTGGCGCTTGTCACCGGATATGTCGTCGATACCTATGATCGCAAGCTGGTGTGCAGCATATCGACCGCTCTGACAGCGGTCGCCATGGCGGCGATACTGGCCGGTCTTCTGACTGGCGGCGCGCCCGTCTGGCTGATCTATGTGGCAACTTTCCTCACCGGCATCGGGCGGGCCTTCTCCGGCCCCTCGTCGCAGGCGATCACGCCAAACCTTGTGCCGCGAGAACACTTCGCCAATGCAGTGACCTGGATATCATCCGCCTGGCAGGTTTCCACCATCATGGGCCCCGCCATCGGCGGCCTGCTCTACGGCGGTGTGTTTTTTGCGGGTGGTCCGGTTGTCGCTTTTTCCGCAACATTGGTGGTGGCGCTGATAAGTGTCGTTTGCGTCATCGCCCTGCGCACAGACCTGAAGCCGAAGACCGAGGGACGCGGGCCGATTACCTTCGCAACGTTGACGGCAGGCCTCACGTTTATGTGGCAGCGGCAGGTCATATTCGGCGCCGTGGCGCTCGATCTGGTTGCAGTGCTGTTCGGCGGTGTCGCCGGCCTGTTGCCGATCATCGCCAAGGACATTTTGCAGATTGGTCCGCAGGGCCTTGGTCTGCTGCGTTCTGCGCCGGCTGTCGGCGCCATCGCGATGGCGGCCCTCATTGCCTGGTATCCGATACAGTCGCGCGCCGGATTGAAAATGCTGACCTCTGTCGCCATTTTCGGTGTCATGATCATCGTGTTCGGTCTGTCGACAAATCTCTGGCTGTCGCTGGCAGCGATGGCGCTCATGGGCGCCGCCGACATGGTATCGGTTGTGACGCGGCATACTATGGTGCAGAGCGATACGCCGGACGATATGCGCGGCCGTGTGTCAGCAGTGAATTCCATTTTTATCGGTGCGTCGTCCGATCTGGGCGACTTTCGCTCCGGCACAATGGCGGCAGCCATAGGCGCTGTTCCGGCCATCGTATTCGGCGGCGTTATGACCCTCACACTGGCGATATCCTGGCGCTGGTTCTTCCCTGAACTGGCCAAACGCGACAAGTTGGTGGAATAGAAGCCGCAGCTTACGTCGCGCACCTCTGCCC
>JAPOIA010000292.1 GCA_029979185.1 Alphaproteobacteria bacterium
AGCGTCTGCCCGCCCACTCCGATATATGCCGACTTCATCCCACGCGCTTCGCCCGGCGTCTGGAGCGCGAACAGGCCCGCTCCCAGTATCGCGCAAAGCGCAAGAATCTTGATCCCGTTACTAGACATTCTTGTCCCCTTTTTCGTGAGGACAGTGTCGCAACAGTATTTTGAGGGGCGCATAAGTAAAACGCGCGCATTTTACGCGATTGCGTTCAGATTTGACGCTTCTCCGTGTAATTATAAAAAGCCACGGATTAATTCGCTAAAATTGCTCATATCGACATTTTATTAGGCTAAAACAGATACTTGATAGACTCTCTGCTGGGCGGGCGCCGCCGGGCGTTAATTATTGGTCCGGTCAAGTATTAACAGAAACGCCGAAAAGGGCAGATTTTATCGTTAACGCGGGCGCCCCCGGCCGGTTAACGGAACGGAAACAGCCTGTTTACGAAGCGATCCACGCGCACAGTAGCAGAGCCTTTAGCCTTACATTACAAGCGCGGATCGCTATATTTGCAGTGGCCCCCGGACGGTGGGCGATACAGGAAGATGCAGTCCGTGAGACGATCCAAGCAAACAATGCCCGGGCCGGAGATGCCGATAGGAGGCGCATAGTGAGTGTTCTTTCGTTTGAAGACGAACAGGCGCTCGCGGAAGCTGTTCGGCGGCTCGAGCACACCAGCCTGGCCGCACGCCTGACCCATATGCTTGGAAGCCGTATCGAAGCGGCCGGCTCGCTTATTGCAGAGGCCGCCCGCAAGGCAGCGGCGGCGGCAACGGATCTGGCGCTCAAGGCGGCGATGCGAACAGCGATCAAGAGCCTCGGCAACGATAGCGGCCCTGCCCGCACCAAATTTCACAAGTCGCTTGCAGCGGCATCCGGCGCGGCAGGCGGCGCCCTTGGCTTCTCCGCGCTGCCGGTCGAACTGCCCGTGTCGGCCACGCTGATGCTGCGCGCCATTGCCGACATCGCCCGCGCCGAGGGCGAAGAAATGACGCGGCCCGAAACCGCACTCGCCTGCATGGAGGTTTTCGCGCTCGGAGGGCGCAAGCCCGAAGACGACTACCTCGACAGCAGCTACTTCGCTGTCCGGGCGCTGCTTGCTTCCACGGTCCGCGACGCTGCGGCCTATCTGACCCACGCCGGCGCAGCCAAGGAAACGGCGCCGGTACTGGTGCGCCTCCTGTCGGAGATCGCCACCCGCTTCGGCATCGTGGTATCTCAAAAAGCTGCTGCGCAGGCGATCCCTATCATTGGCGCCCTCGGCGGGGCGGGCATCAACTACGCATTCGTCGACCATTACCAGGGACTGGCAAGCGGCCACTTCACCGTTCGCCGCCTGGAGCGCACTTATGGCAAGGATGTCGTGAAAGCGGAATACGAGAGACTGGAAAAAATCTGGCGCAAGTTTAAACCCGATAGCGATCCTGATGGCGACATCATTGATGGCAAGCCGGTCGCATGAATTCCCCGCAGCATGACCCTGCCCGTTCCGCCCCGGTCTACTCAAAGCGTAAAGAGGGTATAGCCTTTTCCGTACGCCTGACGCCGAAAGGCGGCACAGACCGAATAGAGGGTATCGTAACCGGCCCCGATGGGCCGGCACTCAAGGCAAGGGTCAGCGCCCCGCCGGAAAAAGGCAAGGCCAATACCGCACTGGAAAAGCTCATTGCCGCCTGGCTTTCCATACCGGGAAGCATGGTTGAAGTCGCCGGCGGACAAAAGTCCCGCAACAAGACAGTGCTTGTGTACGGTGAGACGACCGAGCTGACTACACGCGTTGAAAGCAAGCTGGCTGCACTGGCCAGCGATCAATAGGCGCAGCGATTGCAGCTGGCACCGCTTCGGGCTATGGCAGAAACAAACCCTCCGGTCGGCGCGAAACGCGCTCCGGGGACAGTAACAAGCCAGGAAACGCAACAGGACAAGCGCAGGAGGACACCGTGGCGACCAGCAAGAATGAATTCGTCATCGCTCTGGAGGAGCACTACTGGGACAAGGAACTGATTTCCCATCTGGGCGGCGGAGAAGCAACGCGCTCCCCCAAGATGATGGAGCGCCTGTACGACCTTGGCGACATCCGAATTCGCGAAATGGATGAAGCAGGCATCGATATGCAGCTCATCTCCCACGGCGCACCGTCGGGCCAGAAGATTGAAGCCGACATCGGCCCAAAACTCATATCCGGCATGAACGACCGGCTCGCGGAAGCCATCAAGCCCCATCCCGACCGGCTTGCCGCCTTCGCAGCCCTGCCAACGGCCGCCCCCGAAGCGGCCGCCGACGAACTGGAACGCTCAGTCACGGAACTGGGGTTCAAGGGCGCGATGATTTGCGGCCTCACTAATGGCAAGTTCCATGACGAAAAGCAGTTCTGGCCGATCTTTGCCCGCGCCGAAAAGCTGGACGTACCGATATACATGCATCCGTCCTTTCCGGACGACCGCATCATCGACGCCTATTACAAGGAATATATCCAGGACTTCCCGATGGTGATGCGCGCTGCCTGGGGCTACACCGTCGAGACTGCCACACAGGCCATTCGCATGGTCCTGTCCGGCATGTTCGATGAATATCCAAAGCTCAAGATCATTCTCGGCCACATGGGCGAAACGCTGCCTTATCAGTTGTGGCGCATCGATCAGGCGCTTTCGCGGCCCGGCCACAGCACGATCAAGTTCCGTGAGGTATTTTCGGAACACTTCTGGATCACAACCAGCGGCCATTTCTCGACGCCCGCCCTGCTGACATCGATGATGGAGCTCGGCTCCGACAAGATCATGTTTGCCGTAGACTGGCCATTCGTCGCCAACCCGCCGGCAATGGAATGGTTCGAGACGGTCCAGATTTCCGCTGCCGACCGCAAGAAGATACTGAGTGAAAATGCCCTCTCGTTGCTGAAGCTCTGACCCGGTTCATCCGACAAACAATACGAAACGGCCGTTCAAATAACAAAGCCCCGCACATCCCGTGCGGGGCTTTCTGCATTTGCGTTGAAGCTGGCAAGCCGTTTCGAACACGTACGGCTTACTTTCCGCCGCGCGCCCTGCACATGACAATGGCCATTGCAAAACCGATGCCCAGGTTGGCAAGCAGCCAGACGAAGAACAGCTGGAACAACCGGGCAGGATCGGAGACGGTTATTGTGCCCGACGAACCGCCAGAAATCAGGTTCGAACCGCTGAAATACAGGATCGCAACAAGCGCGACATTCAGGATTACAAGCAACCCAGACAGGAACAGGACATCCTTGGACAGCGGGGGCGTGTCGACGCCAGGCTTCGAAGCAGTTGGCTCACTCATCACATTTGACCTTTTACCGGCTCAGCAAGATGTTTGAAGCAGCGATTGTACTTGTTGGCCGCGCAGAAGCAGGCGCATAC
>JAPOIA010000293.1 GCA_029979185.1 Alphaproteobacteria bacterium
TTCTGGGACGGTTATCGCAAGCATACATTTCAGGTGCCGTGGGGCAGTTTCCTGCCGAAGGGTGTCAGCAACCTCATTCTGACCGGGGCATCGATGTCCTTCACCTATGAGACGATTTTCATGGTCATGCGCAACTTCCCCTGGTGCACGCAGACCGGCGAGATTGCCGGCTATGGTGCAGCGCGGGCAATCGAAAAGAATATCTCGCCCAAGGCGCTGGAATGGCCGCAACCGTACTTTTGAAGACCTGAATCGGGGACTATGGAGCACACGGCGAACATTGCCATTGTCGGCGGCGGGATTGGCGGACTGGCAGCCGCCCTGGCGCTGCATCAGCGCGGGTTCCGCTGCACGGTGTACGAGCAGGCCTCGCAACTGACAGGCGTTGGCGGCGGGCTCAATCTCAGCCCGAATGCCTTGAAGACCTTTCGCATGCTGGGCGTGGAAGAAGAGGTAATTGCCGCGGGCTTCCAGGACGAATTCCAGTCGTTGCGCAATGGAGAGACCGGCGCTCTCATTGCGCGTCAATCGCGTCGTGAAGGCGTCATGGAGAAGTACGGGGCTCCGTTTTTGACCGTGCACCGGGCCGATGTGCAGGACGATTTGCGCAAGCATCTCCCTGATGGCATTTTGCAACTCGGCAAAAACTGCGTATCCGTCGAGAATACGGAAAATAATGCGTGGGTGACTTTCGCCGATGGTTCCACTGTAGAGGCGGACGCCGTCATCGGCGCGGACGGCATTCACTCCGCAGTGCGCGACAGCGTTTTCGGTGTCCAGCCGCCGCGGTTTACCGGCTGCATCTGCTTTCGCGGTCTCGTGCCAGTCTCGGCCGTCGAAGGGATTCCTGAAGCGAAGAACATGACAGCGTGGTGGGGCCCTGCTGGCCATGTGGTGCACTATCGGGTGCGCGGCGGCGATCAGGTAAATTTTGTCGCCCATCGCGACAGCGACGCCTGGACAGGGGAGTCATCGACGCAGAAATGTTCCCGTCAGGAGGTTCTGGATTCATTTGCTGGTTGGAACCCGGATCTGCTGAAGCTGATTGCGCTCGGCGAGAGGCACTACAAATGGGCGCTGTATGATCGCGAACCGCTGAAGCAGTGGGGCAGGGGGCGCATAACGCTGCTGGGCGATGCCGTGCATCCTATGCTTCCCTATCTCGGGCAAGGGGCGGCCATGGCTCTGGAAGACGCCTGTATTCTTGCGCGCCTGTTGGGGCAGTCTTCCGGCGACATCGAAAATGCATTGCGGCGCTATGAGGACATTCGCCGGCCGCGCACCACGCAGGTTGTTCTCGCATCCCGTGCCCGCGCCACGCAATACCATCTGAAATCGCCACTGGCGCGCATGTGGCGCGACGTCAAACTGGCATTGCGAAGCCGGTTTGGCAGGGATAAAACGACGCTACAGGCTGATTGGGTCTATCATTACGACGTGACAGCAGCGCCACTCGACAGACCGTCGGGTCTCGATAGCACAGAATAACCAGCCGAAAGGCCGGACGCGATAGGGGGAGCCATGTACGCCAATACGCCGCCGTTGCATATTGCCGGTCAGTTGCTGATCGCTCTTCTGTTCCTCGGTACGCTGGCGATGAACTTCGGCTGGAAGCAGCAGCAGCATGTCGACCGGATGGAAGCCTCGGGCGTGCCATTCGCCCGCGCCGTGCTCTATGTCGGCTTCGCTTTGCAGCTGATCGGCGGCCTGATGGTCGCATTCGACTGGCAGACCAGGATTGGCGCCTCGATCCTGATCGTATTCGTCATTGCTGCCTGCGCGCTCTTTCACAGGTTCTGGGAAGTGGAGGATCCGCTTCGGCGGCACTTCCATATTTCCTTCCTGTTTTCGAATGCCGCGATAGTCGGTGCGTTGTTGCTGCTCATGTAAGGGAAGGGGAGTCACACCGTGTTTTACGCAGGCCGTCCGCCGATCGAGATCGTCGCGCAAGTCATGATTGCGATCCTGTTCATTGGAACAGGTATAATCAACGCCGGTTGGCGGCAGGCGAATATCATTCCCCGCATGGGACAGCTCGGCACGCCGTTCCCGAAGCTTTCCCTCTTTATCGGGTTTGCCATGCAATTTGCCGGCGGGTTCATGATCCTGTTCGACTGGCATGCCCGTTATGGCGCAATGCTGCTGATAGTCTTCACCCTGATGGCCGCGGCGATCTTCCATCGCTTCTGGCAGATGCCCGATCCCTATCGCTACGACACGCACCGGCAGTTTCTGTTCAACAATACGGCTGTAATAGGTGGCCTTTTGTTTATAATAGCACGCGCCTGACAGGATGATTATATCTTGATACGATTATAAAGCCCGAAACAGGCGATAAATTAAATTTGAGTAAGTAGTATTGGAGCCGCTTGCTTTTCCATGCGGTCGTGAGCATTAGCACAATCGGGTTGTTGCGGTTGGCTTTGAGGGAAGCCTGCAGCAGCCGGTGAGGGAGGCCCGCAAGGGTCGTGCAATGCAGGCGCTATCGCGTGATGTAGAGGCGCCAGTCCCGGCCAAGGTGAGCTTGCGCGGACTGAGCAAGGTTTTCGAAACTTCCAAAGGGTCATTCACAGCACTGGATAAACTGACGCTGGATATTCCGGCAGGGTGCTTCTTTATGATTGTCGGGCCTTCCGGCTGCGGCAAGACCACTCTGTTGCGCATTCTTGCCGGGCTGGAAACCTATACCAGCGGTTCGCTCCAGGTCTCCAAACCCGCTGACGACCGGCCGGACAATTCCATGGTGTTCCAGGGCGATTCTCTTTTCCCCTGGATGACCGTATGGGACAACGCATCCTACGGCCTGACGATGCGCAATCGTCCGGTTGGCGAGATCAAGGATATCGTCGGTCATTACCTGTCGCGCACCGGTCTTTTGCGGTTCCGCGATCTTTATCCGCATCAGCTTTCGGGCGGAATGCGGCAGCGCGTCTCGATCTGCCGCGCCTTCGCCAACGACCCCGATATCCTATTGATGGACGAGCCGTTCTCGGCCCTCGACGAGCAGAACAAGCTGCTTCTCCAGGAAGAGCTGTTGCGCATCTGGGAAGAGAGCCGCAAGACGGTCCTCTTCATCACCCACAGCGTCGACGAAGCAGTGACGCTTGGCGATCGCATCATGGTGATGACCGCCCATCCGGGCCGCGCCAAAGCCATTATCGACGTGCCGTTCGAACGGCCCCGCAAGGTGCTGGAACTGCGCGCGACGCCTGCCTACGGCGAGTTTGTCTACAACATTTGGGGCTACCTGCGCGAGGAAGTCGAACGTGCCCGTGCGCTGGATGAAGGATCGCACTGATGACCGATTCGGCCGTTGCTTCCGGCGTAAGCCGGAAATCGTTCAGGCTTGGCGGCGCCAACGCTGATCGCTTCATGAGCCTCGTTT
>JAPOIA010000294.1 GCA_029979185.1 Alphaproteobacteria bacterium
ATGCCAGAGTGCCGGAATCTTCTCCACGAGCCGGCCCGGCTCGTGCGCCAAAGTGAGGCCGAGCAGTTCCTTGATCTGGCTGGAGAAGATTATGACGGCAATGCCGGCCGTAAACCCAACGGTCACCGGATAGGGAATGAACTTGATATAGGTTCCCAGTTGCAGCAGTCCGGCGAGGCTCAGCATGACGCCAGCCATGAAGGTTGCAAGGATCAGCCCGTCCATGCCGTGCTGCTGGACAGTCGTCAGTACGAGCACAATGAATGCGCCGACTGGCCCGCCGATCTGGAACCGGCTGCCGCCGAGCAGTGAAACCAGAAAGCCCCCGATGATCGCAGTATAAAGCCCCTGCGCCGGACTTGCGCCGGAGGCTATGGCTATCGCCATGGACAAGGGCAGGGCGACGATGGCGACGGTAAGGCCGGCAATGGCATCGGCGCGCAGTTGCGGCAGGCGGTATCCCTCGCGAAAGACGGTGACGATTTTTGGCGTGAAGAGTTCGCCGAAACCGGCGGTACCAGCGGCCGGAGTGGTAGTCGCCTGTGTCATGGCTGGTCCGGGTTGCGGGGGAGAGGTTTCGATTGTTTTACGTTTGACGCAGCATACGCCATAAACTGCATCCGCGGCCAGTATCTGCTGCAACCGATGGTCGCAGGCAGCCGGGTGCGAACTTATGCATGAGGCGCGACACGAAGCAGGCGGGGCGTTAGACTTGCGGTGTTGACGACGGCATATCAAATGGAAGGAGCCGCAGATTACCGCAATTACCAAGATTGCCGGCATGCTGGAAACCGGCATATGTGTCGACAACCTGGCGCTGTCGAGCCGCTTCCACAAGGACGTGCTGGGCCTGCAGACTGTGCTGGAGATCGACCGGCTGCATGCATTCGGTCTCGCACCTGGCGAGGTCCTGCTGCTTTTCGACCGGGAACTGTCGCAGCATGATGCGAACTCGCCCATTGGCCTGGTGCCCGGGCACCGTACGGACGGGCGGGCGCATTTTTGCTTTCGCATCACGCAAGACCAGTACGAGCCGTGGAAAGCCCATCTGGCAGGACAAGGCGTTGCTATAACGAGCGAGGTGCACTGGCCGGCCGGCGGGCGCAGCTTTTATTTCACCGATCCGGAAGGTAATGTGCTGGAAATGGCGACGCCCGGACTGTGGGCGAACTATCCGAAAGACTTCAGGGAGAGGGAAGCAGATGGCTAACGAAGGGCTGCTGACGGAAAAGGCGAAACCGCGCGGCAAGTATCCGCATATCAAGCGTGCAGGCGACTTCCTTTTCGTGTCGGGAATTTCCTCGCGGCGTCCCGATGGCAGCTTTGCCGGGGCTGAATCCGACGAAATGGGCAACCTGACGCTTGATATTCGCGAGCAGACCCGCGCGGTACTAGACAATATCCGCGATATCCTGAAATCTCAGGGGGCCGATCTGAGCGATCTGGTGGACGTGACGTGTTTCCTCGTCAACATGGCGGACTTCAAGGGTTACAACGAAACCTATGCAGAGTATTTCGACTTCAACGGCCCGGCGCGCACGACTGTGGCAGCGCATCAGTTGCCGCACCCGCATATCCTTATCGAGATAAAGGGCACAGCCTACAAGCCGTTGACGTAAGCGGTGGGCCTGCTGATCCTGTATTCATGAAAACAAGCCGGACCAATCCGGTTCGAAGACCACGGGCGGAAACATGCACAAACTAGAAGACAGCCAGATAGCAAACCTCAACCTCATCGATGTCCATCATCACGTCATCCTGCCGGAATACGAGAAATCGCTTGAAAGATCGGGCGCGCGCGATCCCTCTAAGCCGCTGAAACGCGATACGACTCCGGCAAGTGTTATCGATAACATGGGTCGTTTCGGCATCAGCAAGGCTATAGTCAATCCGCTCTCGGCCGCTGGCGTTCATCATGGCGATGATGCCAATGCTGACTATCTGGTCAAGGCAACCACCGATGCGATGGCGAAGTTCGTGTCCAATGTGCCAGACAAGCTGGGCTTCTTTGCGCCGCTTTCCTATCCGGACGTGGGGGCTGCCCTCAAGCAGGCTGAACATGCGCTGGACGTGCTCAAGGCCGATGGCCTGATGCTGCTGACCAACCAGAACGGCCGCTATCCCGGCGATCCCCTGGGCGAGGAGCTATGGGCCGAGCTGAACCAGCGTGAAGCTATCGTTTTCGTCCATCCGACGCGGCCGGCCAACCACGGGTCGCTGAACATCAATATGTGGGCGGCAGTGATCGAATATCCGTTTGAGACGACGCGGGTTGCGACCAATCTGATCTACAACGGCTATATGAAGAAATATCCGAAGATCAAATGGCTGCTCGCCCATGCCGGCGGCTGCTTCCCCTATCTATCCTTCCGGCTGAAGATGATGGAAGAACAGGACGAGCAGAAGCCGACATTCGGCGAGCGGCACCCGGAAGGGACAGCTCCCTATGTCGGGCAGTTTTTTTTCGATACCGCCATCATGGGCGGCAATGCGCCGATGAAGGCGCTGCAGGAAATCACCGATCCCTCGCATATTCTGTTCGGCACCGACTGGCCTTTCGTCACGGACGAACTGGTACACGAGCAGCTCGTCAATCTGATGGCGACGGACCTGTTCGCTGGCGCTGCCCATGAGGGGATGGCGCGCGGCAACGCCAAGGCGTTGTTCCCGAAGCTGGGATAGCGTTTACTGACAACGCATTCCTGCCGGTCAACGAACCTTATGGCGGCGCGGTTTGGCCGCGAACTCTTTTGCATGCGGCTTCTTCGCCGGCGTTGGCGGTTCAGGCTTTCGGACGCTGCTGCGGATGTCTTCGGCCAGCAGGCTTGCTGCCGATACGACCAGCAGCACCAAGCGCCGGCGGGACGCTTCGTCCAGCGTATCCTCCTGGCAGACGAGGGTAAGGCTGGCGGTAATGCCGGCTTCCGGCACTACCACAGGGGCGGCAATGCCGGTCAGGCCCTGATCGATTTCGCTGGCGGTTGCCATGAACCCGGCACGGCGGATCGCCTGCAATTCCTTGCGCAGGTCGACAGTGTCCGCCCGGGGGCCGATCAACCTTGTCAGCTCCCGTGAGGGCAGGTTTGCGAGGATCACCTTGGAGGTTGCGCCGCGGGTCATCTGCATCGGGCGGCCGCGCTCGTAACTGGACCGGAAGCCGGTGCCGGGCGCGGTTTCATCCGCCACGCACATAACCTCGCCATTGTAGAGGCGGGCCATCAGGACAATGCAGGGAATGCCAGCCTGGCGCAGCACGTCCTCGATGATGGCGTGCCCGTATCGCACCAGCGGATCATTGAGGCGCAGCAACCGCTCGAATTCGATGAATGCCGGACCCAGGCGGTAG
>JAPOIA010000295.1 GCA_029979185.1 Alphaproteobacteria bacterium
GATGGGCATATCGAGAACATAGATCATGGCCGCTGACGCGGCGGCGAAGAGGACAGTAAAGATCGGGAAGCCCATCAGCATCAGTGCGATGGGCAGCGCGACCATGACCCACATCATCATGGCGCTGTTCATGCCTGATTATTCCCCTGTTTGGATGGCTCATTCGCGCCGCCGGCGCCGTCTGGCGGTCCTTCCTGTCCCGCCACGGCTCCGCGCATTTCATTGATCGCCACGGCCAGTGCTGCAACGACCATAAGCGCAAAGGACACGGGGATGACCAGATGCAAAGCCTGCATCGGAATTTCCGCGACCTGGCTGACATGGGTGAATTCGGCAATGGAGAACCATGACTGGTAAATTATCAGTCCGCCCAGAACCGCGAACAGCAGCGCGCCGGCAAGTTCCAGCATCGCCCTGGGTAGAGGCGAAAGCCACGAGAGCATGAGGTCCATTTTCAGATGCGCGCTTTCCGCCGTAACGGTGATGGCGCCCAGGTAGACCATCCAGACCAGTGCGTAGCCCAGTACCTCTTCGGCCCAGATGATGGGTTTGAACAGCACATAACGCCCGAAAGCGTTCGCGCAGATCAGAAATACGCTGACGATCAGCATGATGGCCAGCAGAGCCTTGATAAAGCTCAGAACCAGCCGCCCCAACGCGCCCATGTCCCCTCCCTGCGTGCGCCTGGCTCAGAAATATCCTGCTCCCATGCCGCACCGCTTGCTGCCGCGGGTCTTGCACAAACCCTCTTCGGCTATCTGTCTGTTTTTTGCATCGTCACACAGGAAGGGTCGATTGTTCAAGATGCTCCGCCTCTTCCCGGACAAAAAAACAGCTAACGAACGGATCTGGCTGCCCTGATGCCCCTTCCGCGCCGGTATTGTTTCGGACCCCGAACAAATTTCCGGGCTTCCGGAAGTCAGGATTGACGTTGCAGGCCGGGGCCTGCGCCCGCAGGGGGCGCCCGTTGACTGCCGGACCCCAGGCCGTCATTGCTGCAGGATATGAAAGTCACGCAGCAAACTTCGGCGACCGGCGGTGCATTGTCGCCTGTTCGTAGGAATAGGCCAGTGCCAGCATCGCTTCATCGCTGTAGGGCCGGCCGAGGAAGGTGATACCGCCTGGCAGTCCGGCCTGCGTAAATCCTGCGGGCACAACGATGGACGGAACATAGGTCAGGAATGTGTTGATCGTCGGCGCGCCTTTCTGGGTTGTGTAGGGTGGCGCAATACCTTCCGCGATCAGCGTCGGTTCGTGTTCTACCGCCTTGTGCACGATCGCGTCCAGATTGTGTTCCGCCATGATGTTCAGCATGTAGAACGTCAGCTCGTCGCGCGCTTTCAGATATCCGTAATGCGCCTCGGCAGTGGGTATTGCTTCCCAGCGGATCTTCACGCCCTGGGTCACCTTGTCGTAGAGCGGCGATTGCATGGCTTCCGCCATCGACGCATAGGGCTTGGAAGCACTGCCGCGCAGATACCATTGGTAGGAGGCTTCTTCTGCGCCGGGCTCGTTGGCGCGCTTTGCCAGCAGAGGCTTCAGGTCGGGGATTTCAATCGGGTCGATGAGGGTTGCGCCCGCAGCCTCAAGTTCCGCAAGGCTTTTGTCGAAGAGGTCCGAGATCCGGCCGAAGTCCGCTGCAGACGGATCGGAATGATAGCCGAATGGCTCGCGCAACACGCCAAGCCGCGCCCCGCGCAACGCGCTTTTGGCAGAACCATCCGCCAGCGCCGCACTGAACGATGCCGGAGCCTTGCCAACGCCTGCTGCCGTCAGCGGATCGTTGGGGTCGTAGCCGGTCATGGCATCGAGCAGTTTGGCCGCATCGAGCACGGTGCGGGTCATCGGGCCCAGAGAGCCGAATACCGATGGCCAGCCGGCATAGACGCCGCCGCGGCTGACGAGCCCGGCGGTCGGTCGCATGCCGACAACCCCGTTCCATATCGATGGGCGGCGTATCGATGCCAGACCTTCCTGGCCTATTGCGGCAGCGCAAAGATTGGCGGAGGCCGCCACGCCGGAGCCGCCGGAAGACCCTCCCGCGGTTCGTTCAAGATCGTAGACGCAGCGTGTCGATCCGAAGAGCGATCCGTGGGTATCGCCAGCGCCGCATTCTCCCAGAGTTGTTTTGGCGATGAAAATCGCTCCGGCTGCCTTGAGTTTCGCGGCGACGTGGCAATCGCGGTCGGGGTGATGATCCTGGAACAGGACTGACCCGAGCGTCGTCGGCATGTCCTTCACATCGGCCTGGTCTTTCATCACCAGCGGCAGGCCGTGGAGTGGACCTGTAAATCCGGATTTCTGAAACGCGGCATCGAGCCTGTCTGCTTCTTCAAGGGCACGCGGATTGACGGATATGATCGAATTGAGCGCAGGTCCGTTCCGGTCAATTGCTTCTATCCGGTCGAGGTAGCTCTGAACGAGAGCGCGAACCGTCAGCGCCCCGGCGCGATAGGCTTCGTGAATATCCGAAAACGTCGCTTCGACGGGGTCGAATGTCCTTGCGGTCCGCGTTTCGCTGCCTGGCATGTGGTTGTCCTTCTTGATCGGCGCTGAGCGCTCTGTTGCGTTTCGCTTGCGGGGTTCCCGTCAATAACTCCCGAGCCGGATAATTGCATCCACTTCTACCGCGGCATTCCCGGGTAGCCCGGCAACCCCGATTGCAGTTCGAGCGTGCCGGCCCGCCTCTCCGAAGACTTGTATCAACAGTTCGCTCGCGCCAGCAATGAGTTTCGGCGAGGCTGCGAAGCCGGGCGCGCAGTTGACATAAACGCCCACCCGGACGATTTCCGCCACCCTGTCGAGATCTCCGCTGATCCGGACGTGCGAAGGCTGGCGGTTATGATCGATCTTTATTCCCGCCGGGTTGTCGGGTGTGTTGATTTCCGCTGAGATTTGACCCGGGATTTTCATTGAGAAGTGCCCCGGTTTGGTTGTTTGTCCCGCGGTGCGGGCCTGTGGTCAAGGGGTTGGTTTTTCCTTTCTCGTTTTGGGGCTGATGCACTTGCTTTGAACCGGAAGCTATCGTTCCCGGTTTCGAGGATGTGACAATGATGCGTCAGCCTGTCCAGTAAGGCTGTCGTCATTTTTGCATCGCCGAACACACCAGCCCATTCACTGAAGCTGAGGTTGGTGGTGATGATGACGCTAGTGCGCTCGTAGAGTTTGGAAAGCAGGTGGAACAGAAGCGCGCCGCCTGATGGGCTGAACGGCAGGTATCCCAGTTCGTCGAGGATGACGACATCAAGGCGCTGACTGCCTTTTTTGCGGCCATCATTTCTGGCATCGTGATCGTGGCGCTGGTGTCGCGGACCGGCCACCGTTTCAGGGGTCTGTTCGGCTGG
>JAPOIA010000296.1 GCA_029979185.1 Alphaproteobacteria bacterium
CTGATCGAGCAGCTCGTTGATTTTCGCGCCGCTGACAGGGTCTATACCCATCTTCCGCTTTTTCGCTTCCGCAAGTAATTCGGCGTCCTTCATGGATGCATCGAACGCCTTGCGCAGCACGTCCACCCGGTCCTTCGGCACGCCGGGTGGCAGCATGAACGGGCGGCCCATGGTCTGCTCGACAAAGGAAATTTCCAGAATGCGGCGGGCGTCCTTATCCTTCACAAGTTCCAGCGCCGTGGGAACATTGGGATATTCGCTGTCGCGCGCCATGCCCAGCTGCAGGATGACCGCAACCTTGCCGGCCTTTTCCCACGGCCTGTAGCGGCGGCGGAAGGAAGCGGATGTGCCGCCCGAGACATGCGCCCCGACTTCTTCGCGTTCCAGCGCAAACAGCGCTGCCTGCGAACCCTTGTATCCTTCGATGACTTTCAGCTTTGAACCATACAAAGAATTCAGCAGGCGCGGATAGATGGAGCTTGGCGAATTGCGCGATGTCGAACTCGACGTGACCTCTTTCTTTTTCAGGTCTTCCGCCGTCTTCACTCCGGTCGCCGTGCGCACCAGCAGAAAGCCGACTTCCTGCTGCGTCGATCCCAGCCAGGTGAACTTGCGCGGGTCAAAGCGGGCGTTCTTGCTGCCGGGGCGGTAAAACTGCGCCAGTCCGGTATTGCGTTGCAGGCCGCCCATGACAGAGCCATCCTTCGGCGCCTTGTTGTAGAGATAGTTCGCGGCATTGATGCCTTCCGCGCCGGGCATGTTCTGCACGGTAATCGTCGGATTGCCTGGAATGTGTTTGGGCAGATGCCGGGCGAGCAGGCGGGCGTATTGATCGTAGCCGCCGCCGACCGAGGCGGAGGTGATGAGTATCATCTTGCGGGCCTTGAAGAAACTGGCGGCATCCTCGGCGTGCGCCAGGGGAAGGCAAAGCGCCGAGAGCAGGACGCATGTTACGCCGGTTGCCGTCATTCTCCCGGGTTTCATGGTTGCTGTTGTCATTGCCTTGCCTCCTCGATTGTCGTGTCGTGTTTCATCTGGCCATTGCGCTGCTTCACGTCTTCGCGCGCAGCGGCTTCAATACTTCATCGTTGTGTTCGCCCAGTTCCGGCGAGCAGGAGCGCACTTCCACCGGCGTTCCCGATAAACGCAGACCGTTGCGCACCAGCCCGACCGATCCAAGGACCGGGTGGGCAACGTCGACGCGCATCTTCAAATGCTCCACTTGCGGGTCGCTGAAGACATCGTCGAATGTATTGAGCGGCGCGGCGGGAACATCTGCAGCCTGCAGCTTGTCCAGCCACGCCTTGCGGGAATCGCCCCGAAAGATGGCGGACAGTTCGGCATTGAGCGCGTCGTAGTGTTTGCCGCGTGTTTCCTTTGTCGCAAAGCGCGGATCTTCCAGCCACTCCGGCCGGCCCGCTACGTCCACCAGCGCTTTCCAGAACTTTGTCGGCGACGACAGGTGAATGACGAAGGCTTTTCCGTCGCCTGCCGTGAAGGCATAGACCTGCGCCTGATGGGTGCGCGTCGCCCGGCTCGGCACCTTGCCGTTCTCGAAGAAGCGTGCGGCATTCTCGCCACAGAAGGACAGTGTGGACTCCAGCAGCGAGGTTTCCACCTTCTGCCCCTTGCCGGTCCGCCCGCGCGCGATCAGCGCCGCCATCACGCCGTTGCATGCGGTGATGCCTGCCAAATGATCTGACAGGGAAATGCCCATCGGTTTGGGCTCGCCAATGTCGGTCAGCAGGCTCAGCAGGCCGCTCGTCGCAACGCCGACCGTGTCGTAGCCGGGACGCTGCGCATAGGGACCATCCGAGCCATATCCGGTGATGGAACACCAGATCAGCGCGGGCTGCTCCGCGCTGAAAGAGTCATAGGACAGCCCGAGCCGGTCCATCGCGCCGGGCCTGAAATTCTCGATGACGACATCGGCGCTGCGCACCAGCGCCCGCGCATCGGCCTTGCCCTGTTCCGACTTCAGATCGAGCGTGACGCTCTTCTTGTTGCGATTGACCGATCCGAAAGTCGGTGAATATTCAACGCGCCCCCAGCCCCGGAACGGATCGCCTCGCGTCGGTTCCTCGACCTTGATGATTTCCGCGCCGAGATCGCCGAGCAGCATCCCTGCGTAGGGACCGGACACATAATTTGCAAATTCAATGACCCGAACGCCTTCGAGTGCTCCCGACATGTTGCCTCCCACCTGGACTCTCCGGTCCTCGGATCGAATTTTGGCGGATTAATTTCCGCTCCGCAAGCGTTTCGGGGAAAATGCCGGGGTTGGCGCAGCTTCCGCATGGGATGTCAGGTGAGATTGCCATCGCATCTGCAATGCAAGCCATACGCAAAAAAGAAATTGCCGCCCTGTAATTCTGCCTATACGCTTGACCGCAAGGATAAGCGCCAACAATGCGTCCGTCAGTGACGTTGCGCTGTCCGCCAGAGGAAACGTCGGGCAGGAGGCCGCGTGTCAGCAATCGAGAAGTTCGATGTAACTCCCCTTGTCATGCGCAAGGAGGACCCGACCTGGCGCTTCGCGCTGGGCGCAAATCCCATAACCGAAGGCCACATCCTGACCCTGACCGATGGCAACGGCGTCAAGGGCTATGGCTATGCCTCCGTGACGGCGCATATGGGTTCGATACTGGGTTCGCTTGCAGCGGAACTGGAATTTCTCAAGCCGCATGTGATCGGCGCCAATCCGTTCGCGATCGAAAAGACGCTTGCCAAACTGGACAGCGCCTTGCGCGGCGCGCCGCAGGCCAAGGCCGCAATCGATTGCGCGATGTACGATCTGGCTGCCCGCCAGATGAATATCCCCCTGTGCCAGATGTTCGGTGGACCGTTTCGCAACGAGGTGCCCATCTTGCGTATTCTGGCGATCAAGACGCCGGACGAGATGGCCGCCGCCGCGCAGAAGCTGGTCGACAAGGGTTACCGCTATCTGAAGATCAAGGTGCATGGCGAGGTCGCCGAAGACGTGGCGCGCGTGAAGGCGATCCGCGAGCAGGTTGGCGCCGGCATCAACCTGACCATCGACGCGAACCAGAGTTATTCGCCGAAGAATGCCATTGCCGCCATCAACCGCATGGCCGAATTCGATATCGACCTTGTCGAGCAGCCGGTTCCCGTTGGCGACAATCGCGGTTTGAAGCTGGTCACTGACAATGTGCCGGTAACGGTGGAAGCGGACGAGGCAGCCGGCTCCCTGCAGGAAGTATACGATCTGGTTGCCGGCGAAATGGTCGATGCCGTCAGCCTGAAGATTCCCAAGCTCGGTGGCCTTCGCAATACGATTGCCGCGGCGCGTTTGTGCGAAGC
>JAPOIA010000297.1 GCA_029979185.1 Alphaproteobacteria bacterium
AGGAGTTTGCGGGTTATTGGGAATACGTCCTCGACGACGCCCTGTTTACCGCGCCAGCCCATCCGAACTGGGGTGGCACAGGCGTCTTCAACGACAATGGCGAACTTATCGGGATCGGCTCCCTGCATCTGGAACAGGGTGGCGACGAAAACTCCGGCGAGCACATGAACATGATCGTGCCGCTAAACCTTCTTGATCCCATCCTTGACGACCTGATGAAATATGGACGGAGAAAATCGCCGCCCAGACCATGGCTTGGCCTCTATGCGACGGAACTTGAAGACAAGATCGTCGTTGTGGGACGCAGCCAACGCGGCCCGGCCCGCCGGGCGAACCTGCAGAACGGCGATATCGTCGCCGCGGTTGGCGGACGGCCGGTCACGACCCTGGCCAGTCTATACCGGCTGATCCAGGCGCAGGGCGAAGCAGGCGCCATCATCAAGCTGAGTATCGTACGCGATGGCAAGCCGCTCGACTTCGATGTAAAATCCGACGACCGGACCCGCATGTTCCGCCCTCCCAAACTGCACTGACACCCGATATTTGCAGATGCGGATATCGTCAGTACCGGTGTATATGACGCCCATGCTTGCGCCAGCGCGTGAGGCGAATCTGCGAGGGAACCTCCCTGGCATAGCGCCGGCAGGCAAAGTTCGAGACAAAAACCGAAAGGCTGAGGAAACCATGACCGATATTCTCACATCCATCGACGGCGGCGTGTTGACTGTAACCCTGAACCGCCCCGACGACGGCAATGCCGCCACCGACCATATGGCGGTCGAACTGACCCAGATCATGAACAGCGCGCATGAGAAGGCGCGGCTGGTCGTGCTGACAGGCGCGGGCGACGTGTTCTGCCGCGGACGCGCCGCCCATGGCCGCATCCCTGCCGAAAGCGACGATGCCTATGACCGGCGCACGAACTCAGACATCGTTTTCGATTGCTACGCCTCGATCCGCTACTGCAAGGTGCCGGTCATCGCCAAGGTGCGGGGCAAGGCCGTAGGCTTCGGCTGCTCGCTGGCTTCCGTCGCAGACATCACGATTGCTGCTTACGATGCCCTGTTCCAGATCAACGAGATGCAGCACAACATCCTGCCGACCATGGTGCTGTCTTCGCTGATCGACCGCGGCAGCCGCAAAGGCATCAACTACATGGTCTATTCAACCGCCACCGTTCCGGCGGAGCGGGCAATCGCCTATGGCATCTGCAGCGACACGGCTCCGGGAGCTGAACTCGACGCAAAAGTCGACGCGCTTGTGAAGCAGATGCTGTCAGCGCCAGCCATTGCGACCGAGGGCGCCAAGGAATACCTGATCCGCGCCATGACGATGGACGTTCCATCAGCCGTCGACTATGCGCGAAACCTGCACGCGGTTTTCAATTCATCGAGCAAGATGCAGCGCAAGTAGCACAGTCTGCTATCCTGGTAGAATGCAAAACAGGCGATGGAGCGACCCACCGCCCGTTTTTTCTGGTTTGAACCGGCGACCATCCGAGCCGGAAAAATGACGGACCAGGCTCCGGGGTATCAGCGGCAGCCCGGATCGTCATTCTTCGGCATGGCCGGCAGCGGCCCCAGCTTCTCGTTGGCGTATTTGATATATTCGTCGGTTACGAGTTGTGCCGCAGTGCTCGGCTGCTTCACCAACTTGTTCTCTACGTAGTAGGCCTGCATGTCCATGATGCTGGGAATATTGACACGGCCGTCCAGGTTGCGTCCCGTCCAAGGTGTCGCTTCAATATCGGCAGCCGTGCGCGCAAGCCCGTTGCGTGCGCCAATCTCGACAACTTCCTTGCGGTTCGGGCCTTTATGATAGGCGATGCAGTATTCGCGGGTCGCCTTGAGATAGGCCACATAGAACTTACGCACCAGTTCCTTGTTCTTCGCCGCCCAATCGGTATTGACGAAGGTTACGGCAATGGTCATGGGCGAAGGCTTCACCAGGTCATCAGGCCGGGCAATCGGATAGCCGAGCCCCTGCTCTTCATACTTCGCTGCAAACGGAGGGATGATCAGGGTTGCATCGAGCGCGCCGTTCTTCATGGCAACGCCCATCTGCGGGAAAGGCACGACCTTCAGGTTCACGTCCTTGAGAGTAAGGCCGATAGTGCCGAACATCTTTCCAACTTCGTAGGTCGTCACCGACCCGATGGCATTGGTGCCGATGACCTTTCCTTTGAGATCGGCAAGTTTGGCGATCTTGCCCTTGTGCTGCATACCGACCAGCAGGCGATGCTGGATCGGCGTGGAAACACGGTCGCTGGCAACGATGATCGGATACTTCAACGCCACGGCATTGTAGTAGCCGAGCGACATGCCGCCTTCCAGGATATGGATATCGCCCTTTGCGAACACGCCCATGACATTGGAGGTTGAGTTCATCAGAACAAAATTGACGTCGAGACCGGCTTCTTTGAAGTAGCCCTTGTCCTTGGCGATATAGGAGGCGATTTAACCAAGCGACTTCACGGTGCCGATGGTAATTTTCGTCTGCGCCTGAGCGGCTCCGCACAGAATGCACACCGCAGCCGCGGTCGCAGCAGCGATTTTTGAAAATTGTACAATCATTCGAGTGACCTTTCGACTTGCAAGACCAGCGCCATCAGAGTCGTGCGATCTACTATTGATCTCGCCGCCCGATGTACGGATTTAAGAGGCAGGTTGAAGTCCGGAGAGCCTTTGCCCTCCGGTAAAGCGCAGCTACCGCTGCTGTTTCCATGGAACGAGCTTGCGCTCTACCTCGTTGAGAATGATGGAAAACAGGACGCCAAGGATCGCGATGACGATGAGGCCGAGATACATCGTCTCGACGGACAGGATTTCCCAGGCATTCCACATCATGAAGCCGAGACCGGACTTGGCGCCGATCATCTCGGCAATCGAAATCAGGATCAGGCCAAGGCCGACGCCGAGCTTCAGGCCGGTCATGATGAGCGGCAGCGCCCCGGGTATCGCGATGGTACGGAATACCTGCCAGCGATTCGCCTTGAAGTTGTTGCCGACGTCGAAATAGATCTTAGGAATTTCCCGCACGCCGGCTATAGCGTTGATCAGGATCGGATAGAAAACACCGATCGCGACCATGGCAATCTTGGATGCCTCGCCCAATCCGAAGATCAGGAGCACCAGCGGCAGGATCGAGCTCTTGGGTATCGGATAGGTCGCCTGCACAAGCGGATCGACGATCATGTTGAGGGTCCGGTTCAGGCCCATCGCTACACCCAGGATCAGCGCCGGGACAGCGCCGATCAACATGCCCCAGAACAGGCGATACATGCTGGCGTACAAATGCATCCACAACTCGCCTGA
>JAPOIA010000298.1:0-299 GCA_029979185.1 Alphaproteobacteria bacterium
GACCTGCTGACGGACTGGATGTTCGACGAGGCCGCGGAACGCGAAGTTATCCGCGAAACCCTGCGGGTATACAAGGACGTTTGCGGCAAGCCGTCCAAGGGCTGGCTGTCCTCGTCCCTGCGCTCGACGCTGAATACGATCGATATCCTGGCCGAGGAAGGACTTATTTTCACTACCGATCTGTTGAATGACGACCAGCCATACCTTGTTCGCACTCGTAGTGGCCGCAACATGGTCTCTATCCCCTACACTTCGGAAGTGAACGATTTCACCGTTTTCATGCGTCAGGGACAGGACGT
>JAPOIA010000298.1:327-3315 GCA_029979185.1 Alphaproteobacteria bacterium
AAACCTTCGACTGGTTGCATGAAGAAAGCCAAACTTCCGGCCGGATGATGAACATCGGCCTGCATCCGCATGTGATCGGCCAGCCGTTCCGTATCCGCGCCCTCAAGGAGTTCCTCAATTATGTGAAGGGCTTTGACGATGTGTGGTTCGCCAAACGCGAGGAAATTGCCGAATGGTATCTGGAGAACCATGCCAGTCATATCGGCTGACCGGTTGGTGTCCAGAGGGATTGTGCACGCAACGTCCAAGAGCGATCATCGTCTCCAGAAGGGACCAGGCTTCCAGCAATGATTACCGATCCGCAGTTTCTTGCCGAACAGATTTTGAACTCGCTGCAGTTTGCGATGCTGCTGTTCCTGCTGGCGATCGGGTTGTCGGTCATTTTCGGCCTGATGGACTACCTCAACCTTGCGCATGGAACAGTTTACATGACCTCGGCCTATCTGGCCTATTCGATTGCCCAGATAGGTGGATCATTCTGGCTGTCGCTCATATTCGCACCAATTGCCGCGACGGCCCTCGGCATGACCGTCTATTTCCTGTTGCTGAAACGCGCCGAGGGCGCCGACCATCTCGTCCAGGTGCTGCTTACGGTGGGCATCATCTATGCCGGCACGGACATCCTGCGACTCATCTACGGAGACTTGCCTAAGGGGCTCTCACAACCGGACATCTTGAAGGGGCCCGTTACATTGTTCGGATTTGCCTATCCGGCTTACCGTCTGTTCATCATCGGGCTTGGCCTGGCGATCATGGTGGCGCTTTATTTTCTGCTTGAACGCACGAAGCTGGGCGCGCTGGTGCGTGCCGGCGTCGACGACCGCGAGACAACCGAGACCATGGGTGTCAACATTGGCGCCGTGTTTACGCTGGTCTTCACCATCGGCACCTACCTGGCAGGTGTGGCTGGCGTGGTCGCCGCCCCGATTTTTGGCGTTTATCCGGGTATGGATGTGTCCATTATCATTCTGGTGCTTATCGTGATTGTCGTTGGCGGCCTCGGAAGCCTGAAAGGAGCGATCCTGGGCTCGCTGTTGATCGGGTTTGCCGATACGTTTGGCAAGATCCTTTTGCCCCAACTGGCGATGGTCATCATTTACGCCGTCATGGCGATCGTACTTGTTGCGCGGCCGACGGGTCTTTTGCCGGCGCGCCGATTCGCCGGACGGTGAGGTCATGAGCTCAGCAAGCACAGGCAACCGAAAAATAATCAGCGCCACCCAGTTGCGGCTTATCATCGGTTTCTGCTTTGCGCTCGCCGCGCTGGTGGCCCAGACCTTCTCTGGCGCTTTCGTGCAGGAACTTGTCGCAGATGCCGCCATTTTGAGCATATTTGCACTAAGTCTCGATTTCCTCGCTCGTTCCGGGCTGGTCTCATTCGGTCATGCTGGTTTCTTTGGCCTTGGCGCCTACGCATTTGGCGGCGCAGCTGTGCTTTTGGAATTGCCGGCCTGGTCAGGAATGTTGCTCGCCATCGCAGGTGGCGTGATCGCCGGAATTCTCGTTGGCTCATTCGTCGTGCGGACAAGCGGTGCGTTTTTCATCATGGTCACCCTGGCGATGGCCGAGATGTTCTATTCGTTCGTATTCCGCAGCCCGCTTTTCAATGGCGCCGACGGCATGGGGGGAGTGCCGCGGCTCGATACAACAATGTTCGGTTTCACGCTGGAGGATCCCTCAACATTCGCACTCGCCATGATGGTCTTGTGCTTCGTGATCTGGCTGGTACTGGAACTGGTTTCAGCCTCGCCTTTCGGCCGCGTACTCGATGCCATTCGACAGAACGATGGCCGTGTTGCGGCGCTGGGTGGACGGGTGTTCTACTACCGCCTCGCGGCTTTTGCCGCCTCCGGGGGGATCGGGGCACTGGCAGGCGCACTGAAAGCGCAGCATACCAATTTCCTGTCGCCCGATCTTGCCAGCTGGTTCCTGTCCGGCGACGTTCTGATTGCTGTCGTCATCGGAGGCATCGGCACGCTGATCGGCGGCATCATCGGTTCAACGCTACTGGTATTCCTGAAGGAGGTCCTGTCGTCCCATGTTGGCCACTGGTACTTCATGCTGGGCGCCATATTCGTTGCTGTCGCGCTTCTCTTGCCAAAGGGCATAGTCGGCACCGTGCTTGCCATACGCGAGCGCAAGCAGGCCGATCTCGATGCAGCGGCCAGACCAGCAGATGAGGATGAGCGCACATGAGCAAGCTGGAAGCGCGCAATGTCTGCCTTTCGTTCGGTTCGGTTCGTGTCACCGATGATATCAGCATGGCCTTCGAAGGTGGGGCGCGTTATGCGATCATCGGTCCGAACGGAGCCGGCAAGACGACTTTCTTCAATCTTCTCGCTGGAAATCTGCGTCCTGACAGCGGACGCATTTTTGCCGACGGTGTCGACATAACGGCTAAAGACCCGACCAGCCGGGCACGCATCGGCATTGCCCGCAGTTTCCAACGCAACAACCTGTTCAACGAACTCCCGGTGCGGGAAAATCTTGCCATCGCCTGCGCCCTGCAGGAGAGGACCGCGTGGAGTTTCTGGCGTCCGCTGACCCGCTACAGTGGAATATACGGCGAAGCGGAGCGGATTGCCGAGCAAATCGGCCTGCAGGACGATCTGTCGACGCAGGTCCGCCATCTGAGCTACGGAAGCCAGCGTCAGCTGGAGGTGGCGCTGGCATTGGCCTGTCGGCCGAAGTTCCTGTTGCTGGACGAACCGACCTCCGGCATGAGCCCGCAGGAAACGGCTGCCATGGACAAGCTTATCAACGATTTGCCGAGGGAGCTCGCAATCATTGTTATCGAACATGACATGGATATCGTGCTGGACTTCGCTGAAAAAATAACGGTGCTTGACTATGGTCGTATTCTTGACCAGGGCAGTGCGGAGCATATCCGTAATTCCGAACTTGTGCGCGAACGCTATCTCGGCGGAACATTGCAGGATGCCGCAGGAGAACAGGCATGAGTGAGAAGCTGCTGTCAATTGTCGATCT
>JAPOIA010000299.1 GCA_029979185.1 Alphaproteobacteria bacterium
CGGTTGCAATGCAAGATGCCGACATGCGAGGAGTCGCATCCACCTTCCCACAGTTGCAGGTAGTTTGCAGCGGTGTTGATCCGCAGAATCACCCGGTTTTCGTCAGGACCGTCGAAGAAGCTCCACTTCTGGAAAACGGGCTCCTTGTCCTTCGGCCCGAAATATCCCCACACGATGCCGCCGGCTTCCCGGCATGGATAGGCCGGCGCCTTCTGGCGCGTCTTGAAACGCTCGTCGCAATGGTTCGGCGTTTCCTGGATGGTCCCGTCAATGCCGAATTTCCAGCCATGATAGAGGCAGCGGATGCCGTTGTCCTCGACGCGGCCGATGGCGAGCGAAGCGCGCCGGTGCATGCAGTATTCGTCGAGGATACCGACATCGCCGTCGTTGTTGCGGAACACGATGTAGTTCTCCCCCAGCATGCGAACGCGCAACGGATCGCCATCGGGCTTCGCGACTTGCGACGATGCGCAGACCGGATGCCAGTAACGGCGCATCATCCGGCCCATCGGTGTGCCGGGACCTACACGCGTGAGAGTTTCGTTTTCCTCGGCGGTAATCATGCCATTGCCCCTGTGTATTTGTCCCTGAATGATTGCGCGTCAATAGACGCATATGCTGAAGTCTGATCCTCGCCAGCAGGCGCGGTCGTTGCCCGAGCGTCTCGCTTCGCCCCAGCGCGAATTGATGCCATCGCGTGTCAGGCCACGAACTTCCGCCCGGCCAGGTTCGAAAACCGAGACGCTTACCGTGCTGATGCCCGGTATCAGGGAGCCGCGCACGCCGCGTCCCGAGAGAATGAAAGAGCCGTTACGGCCATCCGGCTGGAAGTCGCAAATGCGATCAAGCGCCAGTGAGCCCTGATGAAAGATGCGGCAGCGGGCATCGCGCGCCTGCACGCTCCATGACGTTGTGATCGCAACAATCGCTACGAGAGCAGCGGCTGCGCCGAGTTTTGCTGTCGGCATGGTTCAGTTTCCTAGTTGCGGCAGGAAATATATTCGCGGAATACATAGCCGATGGAGGCTCCGTCGCTGCTGAACAGCAGGGCCCATGGCCGGCCTCGGTCGTCGCGTGTGATGCCGCGAACAACGACAATCTGTCCATTGCGTACGCGCCCGACAATCGGGCCGTTGGGGAAACGGCGCACATTCAGCGGTGTTCCGGTCGGGTCCGCAACCATGCAGGTACCGCGCGGGATTTGCGCCTGTGCTGGTCCGGAAACCGTAGCCGCCATGAATAGGGCGCCTGCGCATGCCATGATCGCGTTGTGGTAACTTCGGGTATTCATTCTGCCGGCTCCGTTGTTTTCGATGAAGGGCTCATGTTGTGTGGCAGGTAGTCCTGCCAGCGCTTTCCGACAGGAACATTCGTGTCGGCCAGGCTGCGCACCCTGCTGAGGTCGGGGAACGAGACGCCAAGCGCGTCGCCCTTTTCTTCATGCAGGCGGATGGCATCGAGAAGTCGTTCGCGCAGACGCACCACAGCAGCATCTGCTGCCACAAGCACTTCCTTCGGCCGCTCGACTATTGGTCCCATCGAAACGGAGATTGAGGAATCTTCCGGTATCAGTCCGGTCATGCCGGACCATGTCTCGTTGATGCGGCTACGATCCTGGAACCACAGGTTTTCCGGCGTGGCGCGATACTCGACGTCGGTCTCGCGCCAGTAGCGCTCGTCCGTCAGCCCCAGCACGACCTTCATCTTCTCACGATCGAAAGGCTTCGGTCCGTGGCAGACGATATAGGTGCTCGTCTTGTGATCGTCCTGCGGCACTTCGAACACGAAGAACTGGTATTCGCGCAGCGGGATGATGCGAAGCACCGGCATGATGACAGCGGTCGCGCGCACCGAATGCGTCGGCGAACCATCCACCTGCGGTCCCTCGCGCTTGGCGGCATAATGATAGCCGTAGGGTGTGTTCTCGATTTCGAGTTCCGGCGCATTGTCGCCGCTGGCCATGGCTACCGAGGTATAGTCATCGAGATCGGGAACGAAGGAGGCGCGATCCTTCCATTCCGGATTGGCCATGTTGCAGTGAAGGATGCCGACATGGCTGGAGTCGGTGCCGCCTTCGAATAGCTGCAGATAGTTACAGGGAATATTGATACGGAAAATGCAGCGGTTCTCTTCCGGCCCCTGGAAGAATTCGTATTGCTGGAACGGCGGTTCCTGGTTCTTCGGGCCGAAATAGGCCCAAATCAGTCCGCCGGCCTCGCGGCATGGATAGGCTGGCGCCTTCAGCCGTTGGCGAAAGCGCTCGTCGCAATGGTTCGGCGTCTCCTGAATCGTCCCGTCGACGCCGAATTTCCAACCATGGTAGAGACAGCGGATGCCGTTGTCCTCGACACGGCCGATCGCGAGCGATGCGCGCCGGTGCATGCAATATTCGTCCAGCACGCCGACAACACCGTCCGTATTGCGGAAGACGATGTAGTTCTCGCCGAGCATGCGCGTGCGCAGCGGATCGCAATCGGGCGTTGGCACCTGTGAGGAAGCGCAAACGGGAAGCCAGTAGCTCCGCATCAGCCTGCCCATCGGCGTGTCCGGACCGACCTGGGTCAGGCGCCGGTTATCGTGTTCGCTGATCATGGCTTTCTCCCGGATTTTGGGCGCTTTATTTGGCTTTGAACCTACGCCGCGCGACGCAGCTTCGTCAACGCGCGCCGCCAGCTGTTTGGCACAGTTCGCATCGTCAATGGCCCGCGTTTTGCGCTGCTGCTGTTTCCAGAACCGTCACGGCTTCACTCATCCTGTGGGCGCGCGCCGCATTCGTCTCCACCAGCACGGCCTGGGTCAGCCGCTCAATGGTTGCCGCAGCGCAAAGCTCTGCCGCAAATGATTTCATGGCGCTGCGGGCATTGTCCCAGAATGGATTGCGCAGCGCCCGCTCTGAAATGATCTGGTATGACGACTCCATCACCATTTCGGACACGATATCGGGACCTCGATCCGACGGATGATTCAAAATCCGCTTCACAGCGCCGGAAATATCGGTGCCGGCCTGGCCCATCATCACCAGCGCTTCTTCCGCTTCGGCCGGATACTTGCCGGCAACGATAGCGTCGAGGACAGCAAACAGAAAGCGATCGAGGAATGCCGCTTCTTCGGTGGAAAATATTGCTGCAGGAGCAGCCCTTACGCCTGCAAGCGCCAGTCCCCGGCGCACCACGCCTGGGCCGCTGGCATCAATGTGCCGCGCTTCGCCGAAACGTGACAGGCATACCTCCCATGAAAAATCGTGCGGGCAGGTGCCTTGGGCGATCAGTTCCAGGTAGCGGG